>CAJCJD010000145.1 GCA_903970555.1 Vulcanimicrobiota bacterium | reverse complement strand
TGCCCCGGGGCTGCGCGCTTTGGGCGCCAGCCTCACGGCCATCAGCCCGCAACATCCGGCCCGTCTGATCGAGATCAAGGCCCGCCACCACCTCAGCTTCAATGTGGCGTCCGATGCCAACGAACTCGGCCGGCGCTTCGGCATCCTTTATACCGCCGATGCGCCAAGCCAGGCCGCTTCGCTGGCCCGCGGCAGCTTCATTGGCGATGTCACAGGCACCGGCACCTGGGAATTGCCACAACCGGCCATCATCGTCATCGGGCAGGATCGTGTGGTTCGCTTCGCCGATGTCAGCCCGGATTGGCTTGTTCGCACCGAGGCCGAGCCTGTTCTGGAAGCCGTGCGCGGTGCAACGGAGAATCGGAAGGCAGCCTGAGGCCACATATCGCTTAGCTGGGCCCTCTGCCGTCGGCTAGGGCTAAGCCGCGATCGCCTGCTTGTCGGTCACACCCAGCGCCGTACGAAGCGTGCGGCGCAGGTGGACGAAGCGCGTTTCGCCATCGTCGCGCGGGCGTGGCAGATCCACGCGCAAATCTGCCTCCAGCCGTCCTTCGGAGAGAACCAGCACGCGATCGGCAAGCAGCAAGGCTTCGTCGATATCATGCGTAACCAGCAGCACGGCCGGCCGATGGCGGGCCCAAAGGTCGCCGACGAGGCCCTGCATGCGTGTGCGGGTCAATGCGTCGAGCGAGGCAAAGGGTTCGTCCAGCAGCAGCAACTCGGGTTCGCGTATCAGCGCCCGCGCCAAGGCCACGCGTTGCGCCTCGCCGCCCGACAATGTCAGTGGCCAGGCATTCAGCCGATGAGCCAATTCCACTTCGCCCAAGGCTGCTTCTGCACGACGCCGCGCATCCGGCGTGCGCACGCCCAGCGCCACGTTGTGCCACACGCGTTTCCACGGAAACAGGCGCGGTTCCTGATAGACCACGGTGCTCTCCGGCGAGACTTGCACGTCGCCTTCTGACACCTCATCGAGCCCGGCCAGCGTGCGCAGCAGCGTGGTCTTGCCCGAACCGCTGCGGCCGAGCAGAGCCACAAACTCGCCGCGTTCGATGGTGAGATCGAGCGATTTCAGCACAACGCCGGCAGCGAAACGGCGCGTGAGGTTTCTCACGCGCAGAACGGGGGAATCGTTCATCCGCGGCGGTGCGCTTGCGGGCGCCAGACGAGCAGGCGGCGCTCGAGCAAACGCACGCCCTGGTCGCTGGCCAGGCCGAACAGCGCATAGACGAGCATGCCGACGAGAATGATGTCGGTACGCAGGAAATCCTCGGCGTCCATCATCATATGGCCGATCCCGGCATTCGCGTTCACCTGCTCCGCCACCACGAGCATCAGCCAGGATATGCCGACGGAAAAGCGCAGGCCGACGAGCAGATCGGGCAAGGCACCGGGCAGGATTACATGTCGCACGGTCTCGCCATGCGTCAGCCCCAGCGTGCGTGCGGCTTCCAAGAGCTTCGGGTCGATCGCGCGAATCCCTTTGTAGAGATTGAGATAGATGGGGAACGTGGCGCCTAGGGTCACCAGCAAAATCTTGGGCATTTCGCCGATGCCGAACCACAGGATGAACATCGGTACCAATGCGAGCACCGGGATGGTGCGCAGCATTTGTATGGGCGCATCGACCAGGTCCTCGCCGATCCGCGATAGCCCCGCAACGAGCGCCAGGGAGACGCCGATCACAATCGCCAGGCCAAGGCCCACGCCGGCGCGCACGAGGGAGACGGCAAGGTTATGTGTGAGCGTGCCATCGTTGAGCAGGTCGCGTGCGGTGAGCATGATCTGCAGAGGCGAGGCCAAGGTCTGGGCGGAAACGAGGCCCGTGGAGCTTGCCGCCTGCCAGACTGCAAGCAACAGCAGCGGCGACACAAGCCGGCGCATGCTGCCCAAGTGCAGATGAAGCGCGCGACGAGGACGCGGCGCCACCTGACCGGTGGTCGTGCGGGCGTTGCCGCCCAATCCGATCCGTGAGCCCTGCGCCAAGACAGCATCCAGCATATGTCTACCTTCGTGTTCGATCCGGCACGCGAATGCCGCGGCATCTCGACAGGATGCGAAAACTCTACCATGAACTCCGTGTAGTCAATATAAACCGCGAAGCCTGAGCGTGAATTCACGCTCATACGTCTGATTAGCACGGCTCATATGGCTGCTTAGGCAGCGTTTTTGTGGCTTAATCGCATGGAGTTACTGTGGCACTTTGTTTGGTGATCCTCCGCGCAGATGCGTTTTTCCGTAAAAGCGCGGCATGCCGCGCCTTGACTCTCGGCGTTGCCCTGGCGTTGGTGCCACTTTGCTGCAAGGCCGAAACCGTCTTGCGCGTTGCGGACCAGAAAGGCCTTCAGCGCGCGCTGCTCGAAGCCGCCCATCAACTCGATGGCCTGAAGTACCGTATCGAATGGAGCGAGTTCCCGGCCGCCGCACCCTTGCTCCAGGCGCTGAGTGCGGATGCCGTGGATACGGGCGTTGCTGGCGACGGGCCGTTCCTGTTCGCCTACGAAGCTGGCAACGATGTCCGCGCCACGCTGGCTCTTCAGCCGCGCGCGGGTGGTCGTTATCTGGCGGTCTTGGTCCCCGGTGCCTCGCCGATCAAGACAGCGGCCGATCTCGTCGGCCATCGTATTGCCACCGGGCGTGGCTCCATCGGGCATGCATTGCTGTTGAGCCTGGAGGAGAAATCCGGCTGGCGTCCAGGCCAGATCGACATCGTGTTTCTCTCGCCGTCGCAATCCGCGGCTGCCCTGCATGCCGGCAGCGTGGATGCCTGGTCGACCTGGGAGCCCTATGTTGCGCTGGAAGAGCAGAACGGTGCGCGGGCGATCGTTTACGGCACTGGGCTCACGCCAAACTACAGTTTTCAGGTGTCGAACAGTCATGCACTGGCTACGAAACATGCGGAGCTGGCGGATTTCTACGCGCGGCTTGCCAAAGCCTATATCTGGGGCAAAACCCATCCGCACGAATACGCGCTGATCTGGTCCCAACAAATTGGGTTGCCGGTGACAATAGGCGAACGAGTAGCCTCCGAAATGCTGACCCAACTGGTGCCGCTCGACAGCCATGTGGTTTCCGCAGAGCAGTTCACGGTCGACATTTTCCGGCAGGCGAAGGCGGTGCCTGAGATAGCGCCTGCATTACAGGAGGCTTTCGATTTCACGTTTGCAACGCAGTAAGAAAGAGTTCTTTTCTGAAGAAAAGAAGCAAAAGACTTTCGCGTCGCTGTCGCGGCTTTATCCGTCAGCGTGCACCAAAGACGCAAAAGTTTTTTGGTTCTTTTTTTCAAAAAAGAACCGCTTCCTTATTCACATTTAAAATTCGTGCAATATGGCTGATGAGATATTTTAACATGTTCACCCGTAAATATATAACGTAAGTCTCCCACCTCGATGTAGATCATTCACGCGGAGGCCTCCTATGGACGGCATGATGTTGGGCGGCGGGCTGGATGCCTTGGCGGAGCGGTTCGCCGAGCGTGCGGCCGCTTACGACGAGCAGGCGGTGGCTCCACGCCAAAACCTTGCAGAGTTGCAGGCGGCCGGGTTGCTGGGCCTTACCGTTTCCAGGGCTTTCGGCGGCGGCGAGGCAGGGCTTGCAGAGGCCGCACGCGTCATCGGCAAGGTGGCAGAGGGCGATCCTTCCACCGCGCTGATCTTGTCCATGCAGTATCTGATGCATGCCGGCATCACGCGTAGTCGCAACTGGCCCCCTGCGGTACAGGCCCTGGTCTCGCGCGCAGCGGTCGAAGACGGCGCGTTGATCAATGCGCTACGCGTGGAGCCGGAGCTCGGCACGCCGGCGCGGGGCGGTTTGCCTGCCACTATCGCCAAGCGTACTGCGGAAGGCTGGTCCATTTCCGGTGAGAAAATCTATTCCACCGGCAGCACGGTGCTGACTTTCGGCTATGTCTGGGCGCGCACCGATGAGGCTGAGCCGCGCGTCGGCGGTTTTCTGGTGCCGATGTCCGCGCCGGGCGTGCGGATCGTCAGGAGCTGGAACCAGCTTGGCATGCGCGCCACCGAGAGCCACACGGTGCAGTTCGAGGACGTCGCCATACCGGCCGATCATGCGGTGGATATCCGCAGCCCCGCGGAATGGCGACAACCGGACCCGGTGCAGAGCGCCTGGCAAGCGGTACTGCTGCCGAGCATCTATGATAGCGTGGCGCGGGCGGCACATTCCTGGCTCATTGGCTTCCTACGCGCGCGCACGCCTGCCAATCTTGGGGCCTCGCTCGCCACCCTGCCCCGATTTCAGGATCTGGTGGGCGAAATCGACGCCCTGCTGCTCGCCAACAAGCTCATTCTATCCTCAGCGATCGATGCGGAGGCACGCGGCGAGCCTTCCGGATGGGCGGAGGCCGGATTGATCAAATACATGGTGACCGAGAACGCGATCAGCGCCGTGCAAAAGGCGGTGGCCGCGATCGGCAACCCGGCGCTGAGCCGCGATAATCCGCTGGAACGGCATTTACGCAATGTGCTCTGCGCGCGGATCCACACGCCGCAGGCTGATGCGGCTTTGGGGCTCTCAGGCCGTCTCTCACTTGGGATTGTATGAGCATGAAGAAAGATGAATTTCCGGCCGCGTGGTCCCTGTCGCGACGGGATTTCGGCTTGGCTGGCTTGGCCATGCTTTCGGCATCACGGGCGCAGGCGCATGATCTTTCCCACGTGACACTGCGCGTCGCAACCTTTCGCGGCCAAGACCAGACTGTCCTTCCCGGAACGGGTCTCGACAAGTTTCCTTATAAGGTGGTGTGGAGCGAATTTGCCGCCGGCAACCTGATTACGCAGGCCATCAACGCCGATGCGTTGGATCTCGGCTCCTGGAGCGAGATACCGCTGGTATTTGCCGCCGCTGCACACTCCAACATTCGCGTGATTGCCACGATTGAAGGACCTGTCGCCAACCAGGTGGTGCTCGTACCGAAGGGCTCACCTGCCAAAACCATCGCGGATCTGCGCGGCAAGCGCGTCGGCTACATCCGTGCGACGACAGCGCATTACTTCCTGATCAAGATGCTGGCACAACACAATATGACGTTCGCGGACATCCAGCCGGTGGCGCTGGGAATGAGCGCCGGCCTGACGGCCATGCAATCGGGCGCGCTGGACGGTTGGGCGACCTATGGATATGCCGTCCCCGTGTTGGAGGCTGACACCGGTGCGCGCGTGCTGCAGAACGCGATCGGCATCCTTTCGGGTAACTATTTTATCGGCGCCAACCCGACGAAGCTGACCGACCCGGCCTTCCGCGCCGCGGCGTCTGACTACCTCAGCCGGCTCGATCGTGCCTATGCCATCTTGTATGCCGACAAACCACGATTTGCGAAGTTGCTCGCGCCGGCGGTGCAAATCCCCGAGGCGATCGCCTTGGCCTATGTGCAGGGCCAAGAGCGTGGCTTGAGCATCCGTCCGAGCATTCCGTCGGACATCAAGAGCGCGCAGGATGTTGCGCAGACATTCACGCGGGCGAGCTTGTTGCCCGGCCACGTGGATGTTGCACCCTATTTCAGTGACGCATTGAAATCATAAAGAAGGGATTGGTCCCTTCC
>CAJCJD010000144.1 GCA_903970555.1 Vulcanimicrobiota bacterium | reverse complement strand
CGTGCGCAGCGAGGAATTCAACACACCTTGACCTGCCTGCGATCCGCTGTCATATGCAGCGGATCGCTTTTCCTACACTTCGGCCGGTCATGCCACACCGCCAGCTCAAGCAACACATCGGACCTTTCGCACTGACGCGTACGTTGGCGTGGCTGCGACTGTGTGCCATCGCCGGCCAAAGCATGGCGGTAATGTTCTGCTCGTGGTGGATGCACATCGACATCCCCACGCTGTCGTTGCTGCTGGGCATCGACATGCTCGCCGTGTTCGCGGTGTTCGCGGCGTGGCGCATCAGCCAGCCATGGCCGGTGCGTGAATGGGAGACGGTGTGCCATGTCGCTGCCGACACGCTAGTGCTCGGCTACCTGCTGTACTTCACCGGTGGCGCGAGCAATCCCTTTGTGACCTTGCTGCTGGTACCCATCGCGCTGAGTGCAGCGGCGTTGTCGGTACGCGCAGTGCTAGCCGTGGCAACCCTGGCCGGCGCCGCTTATTTCGTGCTCTGGAATTGGTATATCCCGCTACCGGAACACGAATTCATGCGCGACGACCACGGCTTTTCGTTGCATGTGGCTGGCATGGCGGTGAATTTCGTGATCACCGCCCTGCTGCTTGGCTTCTTCATCAACCGACTTGCGCGTGCCGTGCACCTGCAACAGCTGGAGGTGCAGCGCGTACGCGAACGTGCGCTGCGCGACGAAGGCATCCTGGCCATCGCCACACAGGCAGCAGGCGCAGCACACGAGCTCAATACGCCGCTCTCCACCATGCGTACCTTGCTGCCCGAGTTGCGTCGCGAACACGCTTCCGATGCAGCACTGGACGAAGATCTTGTCCTGCTTGAGGGCCAGGTCGAACGCTGCCGCACCATCCTGCGCGAAATGGTTGCGTTTGGAAAAACGCAGTTGTCACAAGAATCCGAACGGCTTGCGTTGCCTGCCTTTATTCACGGCTGCGTGGAACGTTTCAAACTTTTGCGCCCTGAAGCCGAGTTCGAGCTGCAAGTGCAGCCCGGACTCGAACATATCGTGCTACGTACGCCGCCTGGTTTGCGTCATGCGCTGATCAACCTGCTCAACAATGCCGTCGACGCATCGGCCTTGCGCGACTCCAACAGCGTGACGCTGGAAGTGCGCGGGGAAGGCCCCTGGCTGGAATGGATTGTTCGCGACCGCGGCCCCGGATTCACCCCCACTGATGCGCCTGCGGGCATCGGCCAAAGCGGCAAGCTAAGCGGCTTAGGCATTGGACTGGCGCTCGCCGAAGCAACCGCCGAAAGGTTGACGGGTGAGCTGGTCACCCGCAGCACCGAACACGGGGCAGAAATGAGCTTGCGCCTGCCGATGGCGGCCATCGTCGACTATCGAGCAAGCGAACGATCCGCATATCCGGCAAAATAGCCGAGCAGATCCGGTAGGAAGCAGCAACGATGCACCCGAACCAAACCAGCGGCACCCGCCCGCTGTTGATTGTTGATGACGACGCCACCTTCGTACGCGTGTTGACCCGAGCCTTGTCCTCACGCGGCTTCGAGGTCATCACCGCCAGTCACGCCGACGAAGCCCGCGCACTGGCGCGACGCCATCAGCCCCGTCATTGCGTGCTCGACCTCAAACTGGGCGAAGAGAACGGACTGCGACTGATCCCCGAGCTGCACGAACTCGTGCCGGACATGCGTATCCTTTTGCTGACGGGCTACGCATCGATCGCCACGGCCGTCGAAGCCATCAAGCGTGGCGCACACGATTACTTGTCCAAACCGGTCGACGCAGATGCCGTGGTCCGGGCGCTACTCGATGGCGATTCGGCGCAACAAGGCGACGAAGACGTGCTGGACGCGCCGGAAGCACCACTCGCGTTGCGCCGACTCGAATGGGAGCACATCCAGCGCGTGCTCACCGAAAGCGATGGCAATATTTCGGAAACAGCGCGTCGGCTGGGCATGCATCGCCGCACCTTGCAACGCAAGCTGAGCAAACATCCCGTGCGTGAACGACCGGGAAACGAACCGTGAAAGCACAGCGCGATTAAAGCAACAACGCGTCACTCGGACGACGAAGGTGAAGCCGCTGTTGACGACGCCGCTGGCGGCTGATTCGACGGATCCGGTTCGTCGTCGTAGATCGCGACGTGGGGCACCCCATCGGCGCCGATCCATCCGCGATACATGCCATCAGTGTTGTACGGCATCGCGATATTGCCGCTCGTATCTAGCGCGATGGCACCGCCATTGCCACCCATTGACGGAATTTCCTGATTGATAACCTCTGCCGCTGCGCGTTGCAGAGGTTCATTCAGTAGCGACACTCTCATGCAGATCTCATGCGCGGCGACGGTGCGCATATAAAACTCGCCCCAGCCGGTGCCCGATACGGCACACTGCGCATTGGCATACGTACCTGCGCCGATGATCGGCGAATCGCCGACGCGACCCCAGCGCTTATCGGTCATGCCGCCTGTCGACGTACCTGCGGCCAGATGCCCTTCGCTATCGAGCGCCACTGCGCCGACGGTGCCAAAGTGCCTGGTAGTTTCAAGATCGGCATGCGGTTGTTTCTGCGCATCCTCCTTCAACGCCTTTTGCAGCTGTTGCCAGCGCTCATCCGTCCGGAAATAGGATGGATCGACGAGTGTGAAGCCCTGCTCTTTGGCGAACTCTTCCGCGCCATCGCCAACCAGCATCACATGTGGGGAATGTTCCAACACCGCGCGCGCCAGCAGGATCGGATTCTTTACCCGATGCACGCCAGCTACCGAACCCGCGCGCAAGCTATCGCCCTCCATGACGGCCGCATCCATCTCGTTCTTGCCGTCATGCGTGAACACCGAGCCCTTGCCCGCGTTGAAGTTCGGATCATCCTCCAGCACGGTGATTGCCGTCGTCACTGCATCGATCGCCGGCTTGCCGGCCTTGAGCTGTGCGTAACCATCCTGAAGCGCCTTGGTCAACGCGGCACGCACGGCTTTCTCCTTCGCCGGGTTCATGTCGCGTTTGATCACGCCTGCGCCGCCGTGGATTACAAGAACGGGCGTGGTTGCATGGCTCATGATGGCCATTCCGAAACTGGCGAGTGCAACAAACAGGCGACGGGTCATCCCATCACTCTCCCATTAGTGGTGTCGTGATGGGATGAGTATAGCCAGCCGTGCCTTGACTCAAAGTTTCCTTGTCACCCGCCTGAAACAGGCTCGAACCGGACCTGCTTGCCGTGAAATACGGCATTTTTGCCATCGAGCGCGGCGATTAGTGCCAGTGCCTTTTCAATCGGAATCTTTTCAAAGTTGAATGTGATCAATTGCTCATCCAATGCCTCGGGGTTGGCGATGACATAGTTGGCCTTGGCCGCCACGGATTGCGCGACATCGCGTAAGCGTCCATTTTTTACAAATTCGGTAATCGTCCCCGACTGGGTTGACGCCGCAGCTGCGCTGCAACCCGCGGTGGGCGTTATCGCAAGTTGCAGCGGCGCCGTATTGTTTTTCGCATCGCCGACTTTTACCAGCATGACCTTACCCAACGGTCCACGCAGTGTTGGTTTCACAGTGCTGCGGCTTTCTGATTCACCCACTGATCCGGTGACGTCGATCTGCACCTGACCGTCACCCGCAGGTTTCACCGCAAACGTGAACTGCCATGCACCGATGCCATCCAGTCCATTTTGCAGAATGGTTGCCGGCTGCGTGCCGCTGGTGCAGATGGTGGAGTTGCTCAGCGTTTTGTCGCCGCGATTCACGACCAAAGCCAATTGATACTCCGCCGGCACCTTGATCATCGGCGCCACGGCAGCGGAACCCTGCGACGCGGCGTAGACCAGACCGGCCATACCCGTCATGCCGAAGGAAAGGACCAACATGCCTGCCAATTTACGACGACGACTTGGTGCCTGTAGTTTCATCATCGCAATACGCTCCGTGATGGGATGACGAGGGGACCAACTGCAACCGACCGGCAGCAGTAACGTCGCTGACTGGGTTTTCAACATGGCGCTGGCATAACTTCGGCGTTGCGTGGCGTGTTCGCGGATCACCGCGGCATCGCAAGCAAGTTCCTGGTCGTGGCGGAATGCATACCATCCAAGCCATGACAACGGGTGGAACCAGAACAAGGCAACGACGGCGTGTGCGCAGAGGTTCCACCAGCCATCATGACGCCGCGCATGCATGGCTTCATGCGCAAGGATCAGAGCTCGTTCGGTGGCGTCGTAACGATCGTCGAAATCTGCTGGCAGCACGATGCGCGGGCGCCACGCACCGATCAAAGCGGGGCCGACATCCGCATGCACGGCACGCAATATTGACCAGCGCGTCGACAAATCACGTACAGTCGCCGCGCCACGCAGGCGCGCACGATAGCGCGCTTGCGCAACCATCGCTCGCGCGAGCGTCAATACGAAACCCGCGAGCCATATCAGCACGAGCCATGCATGCCATGTCATGCCAACGGGATCCGCGGCACTTGCAGGCAGCGCACCCGCAGCGGAGGCAATGCTCTGCACCACGGGCGGCAGCACAATGACGCGCATATTGTCTGCATGCGGCAGCTGGCTGGCCAGCATCGCTGTCGGCAGCAATAGCCACAACAGAAATGCGCGCTCGGCCCCGAATGTGCGGCGGCAATATTTGCGCAACAACGCCACCGCCAAAAGCGCAAGAGTGAATGCCAACATCAATACCCAGCCATGACCGATGCCGTCGATGATGCGTTGATCAAGGCTGTTCATCGTCAAGCTCCTTCAGCAGCTTGCGAAGTTCGGCGATGTCTTTTTTGGTCAGCTTGCGCTGTTCGGAGAAATGCGCGACCAGGGGTGCTACGCGACCCTCGAACAGGCGATCGAGCAGCCCCTTGCTCTCTTGCGAAACGTACTGCTCACGAGTCAACTGCGGCCAATACAGATAACGCCGCCCGTCGCGCTCTGCTTTCACCGCCTTTTTGGTCAGCAGGCGATTGAGCAGGGATTTCACTGTGCCTTCCTGCCAATCCTGCTGCGCACCGACCTCGGCAAGGATGTCCTCGGCACTGCGCGGGGCTTGCCGCCACAACACCTCCATGATCACCGCTTCTGCTTCGCTGATAGCCATCAGATCACCGTTTACATATGTAAGCGCATATATGTTTACGCATGTAAACGTAACGTGTCAAGCACCTTTTCCGCGTCTGAAACTTCCACTTCCCAACGCATGGGCATCATCCTGTGACGTCCCTAGCGCATGCCCAGTCACCGATCCGTCGTATCCTAGGCAGCTGTCTCTCCCCCTGTATGAAGGCACCCTCATGGATAAGGTTTATGCAAGCGCGGCACAGGCTCTGGACGGTCTGCTGTTCGATGACATGACCATCGCGGCAGGCGGCTTTGGCTTGTGCGGCATCCCCGAAAACCTGATCGGCGCGCTGCTCGCCGCAGGCACGAAGGGTTTGACGATTGTTGGCAACAATGCCGGCGTCGATGATTTCGGCATGGGTCCATTGTTGAAGACGCGCCAGGTCAAGCGCGTGTACGCCTCGTACGTGGGCGAGAACAAAGAATTCGAGCGCCAGGTGCTGGCCGGTGAACTGGAACTGCATCTGGTCCCGCAAGGCACGCTAGCCGAAAAGCTGCGCGCTGGTGGCGCGGGCATTCCGGGTTTTTATACGCGCACGGCGTTTGGCACCAAGCTGGCAGACGGCAAGG
Organism: Vulcanimicrobiota bacterium; assembly: GCA_903970555.1. Classification (GTDB taxonomy): domain Bacteria; phylum Pseudomonadota; class Gammaproteobacteria; order Xanthomonadales; family Rhodanobacteraceae; genus Dyella_B. Next base: position 8,798 of record CAJCJD010000144.1, on the reverse strand, counting down.
AAACCAAACGGTTTGGTGACAAGGAATATGTACTGGAAGAAGCCATTCACGCCGACGTTTCCATCGTCAAGGCGTGGAAGGGCGACAAGTTCGGCAATCTGGTATTTCGCAAGACGGCGCGCAACTTCAACCCGATGATCGCAACCTGCGGCAAGATCTGCGTGGCCGAGGTGGAAGAACTGGTCGATGTCGGCCAGCTCGATCCGGACCAGATTCATGTGCCGGGTATTTACGTGGATCGCATCATCAAAGGTGCGAAGTACGAGAAGCGCATCGAATTCCGCACGATTGCCGGCGCCAACACCGGCAAGGAAAGCCCGATCCGCATCGCCATGGCCCAGCGCGCCGCCAAGGAGTTGCGCGATGGTTTCTATGTGAACCTCGGCATCGGCATTCCCACCCTGGTGGCGAACTACATTCCGGCGAATATCGACGTGACGCTGCAGTCGGAAAACGGCCTGCTCGGCATCGGTCCGTTCCCGGATGACGCGCATGTCGATCCCGACCTGATCAACGCCGGCAAGCAGACCATCACCAGCCTGCCCGGCTCCAGTTATTTCTCCAGCGCCGAATCGTTCGCGATGATCCGCGGCGGCCATGTCGACCTGTCGATCCTTGGCGGCCTGGAAGTGTCCTGCAACGGCGATCTCGCCAATTGGATGGTGCCGGGCAAGATGGTGAAGGGCCCGGGCGGCGCGATGGATCTGGTATGCGGCGTGCAGCGCGTGGTGGTACTGATGGAACACACCGCAAAAGACGGCTCGCCGAAGATCAAGAATGAGTGCGACCTGCCGCTGACGGGCAAGCAGGTAGTGGACCTGATCATCACCGATTTGTGCGTGTTCGAAGTGCAGAAAGGCAAAGGCCTGACGCTTATCGAATTGCAGGAAGGCGTGACGGTAGATGAAGTGAAGGCGAAGACGGGTTGCGCATTCGCGGTTCATCCGTCGCTGCATTGATTTTGCAATTTCTCAAGGAAGATCTGAATTCCGCGAGCATTTGCTCGTCATCCCGGCGCAGGCCGGGATGACGGTTGTGACTCTGCGCAAAGATATGGCTTTCTGCAGGCATTGCCGCAACTAGATCGGAACAGGCAACGGCTGCGGAAAACGAATCTCCGCCACATACCGATTACCGCCCTGCACCCGCAGATCCAGCGGCCACGCAAACCGCTCACTGATACGCCTGGCAATGGCGTACTCGAAACCCTGCTGCCCCGGCGCCAGCGGATCATGATCCGCCCCAGCGGTCGCACTAACGCTGACCGCGCCGGGCAACACCGTCACTAGTACCGTTCCCTGCCCGGTGTACTGGCTGGCATGACGAATGAGTTGCCAACACAACACCGCGAAGACGCGCGGCGAACCGTGCAAGGCAAAGGTGGCCGGTTCTTCGAATTGCAGTTCGATCGGATGGCCATGCAGCATTTCGCGCGCATCGACCAGTTCGTCGCGCAACACGTCATTCACCACGAAATCTTCTTCGCCTTGGCCGTTGTCGGCTTCGCGGGCGAGTATCAACAACGCTTCGACCAGTGCTTCCATCTCGCGCGTGGCGCGGCGGATGCGCTGCACGGAACGCTGGCCGAATTCGCTGAGATTCGATTCGTCCGCCAGCATGTCAGTCGACATCTTGATCACGGTCAGCGGACTACGTAGTTCATGACTGGCGTCGCGGGTGAAGTTGCGTTCGCGCTCGTTATAGCCAGCAATACGGCTGGCAAAAGCATGGAATCCACGCACCAACGCCGCCACATCTCCATCAGCGCGATTTGCCAGGCGATCCGCTTGCAAGGCGTCCAGATTGCCGCGCCCTTCATCCCAGCTGCCAATCACTCGCGCGAGCGCGCTCACCGGCCGCCACACGCGTTGCGCCGCCAGCCACGCCAATGCGCTGACGATCACGATCAGCAGTAACACAGCGCCGGCCGGTGCGACGTCGTAGTAGCCCATCAGGCACGCCACCACGACCGCCACGAGTTGCATGCCGAAGATCAGCATCAGCTGGCGTTGAAGACCACCGCGCGCATGCGCAGCGCGTTGAGTTGGAACACGCCTCATTGTCATGAACTGTATCGGTTGGGCGGTCAGGCGATGTGGCTTGTTGCGGTTACTTCCGCATCCAGGTCGGCAAGTCGGTAGCCGGCCGAGTGAATTGTGTGCAGCAGGGCATGCTCAAACGGTTTGTCGATCACACGCCGCAGGTTGTAGAGGTGCGAGCGCAGCGTGTCCGAGTCGGGCAAGGTGTCGCCCCAAATCTCACGCTCGATGTCGCGCCGGCTCACCACGCGCGGGGATTCGCGCATCAGGATCGCCAGCAACTTCAGACCAATCGGGGAGACGGTGAGCTCCTGCCCGCTGCGCGTGAGCCGCAGCGTGGCGGTATCTAGCGTCATGTCGCCCACGGTGAGCACTTCGCTCGACACCTGGCGTCGGTCGCGGCGGATCAGCGCGCGCAGGCGTGCCTCCAATTCGCGCACCTCGAAGGGCTTCACCAGGTAGTCGTCGGCGCCTGCTTCCAGGCCTACCAGCTTGTCCTCCAACGTATCCCTGGCGGTAAGCATCAGCACGGGGGTGGACTTCTTGGCGTCGCCGCGCAGCTTGCGACAGACGTCCAAACCGTCGATGCCCGGCAGCATTAGGTCGAGCACGACCACGTCGTAGCTGTTGGACACTGCCAGATGCAGACCGCTCACACCATCCTGAGCAAAATCAACGGAGTAGCCGCGCCGCTCCAGGAATTCGCCGACCATTTCGGCGATCTGGCGATTGTCTTCAACCAACAGGATTAACCCGGCATGTTCGTCACGTGAACTCATGTTCGCCTCGTTAGGTCGCTGTCTTCACATTTGTGAAGGCTAATAGCCGGGGGCGTAAGCGTGACGTGAATTTCGCTGAATGAAACCGTGGATGCGGTCTCAGTGCGGCAGCAAAAGCTGCAGTTGCGGCCACACGGTATTGAGCACGATCGGCTCGCCAGCGGCCACCGGATGCAGGCCGTCTTCCTGCATCAGTGCGGGATTCAGGGCCACGCCCTCCAGCAGGAACGGGACCAGCGCCGCCTGTTTTTCATGCGCCAGATCTGCATAAACCGCACGTAAACCATCGCGGTATTGCGGCCCGTAGTTCACCGGCATCTCGATCCCCAGCAGCAGCACTTTTGCCCCAGCGTGCTGGGCGGCATCAATCATCGTGCCGAGATTTGTGCGCAAATTGGCCAGGGGCAGGCCCTGCAAGCCGTCGTTGGCGCCAAGTTCGATCGCCACGACCCGAGGATGATATTGAGCCAGTAGGGCCGGCAGGCGGTTGGCGCCGCTGAGCGAGGTTTCCCCGCTGATGCTGGCATTGATGACTGTCCAGCCCGGCTCCATGTCCTTTAGACGTACTTCCAGCAGATGCACCCAGCCCGCTTCTACGGGAATGTTGTGCGCGGCGGACAACGAATCGCCGAGCACCAGTACCGTTTTCGTCGGCGCCGCCCGCACCATTCCGATACCGCAAAGCAAAACAAGTAGACAAAGGAAACGACGCATGAGTGGTGGTTCTCGTCCGGTGCTTGAAGTTCGGGATGTTAGCAAGTCGGTGAATGGCCCCGAGGGGCGGCTGGATATCCTCAGCGATGTGACGATGCAGGTGAACACCGGCGAGAGCTTTGCCATCGTCGGCGCATCAGGTTCCGGCAAGACAACCCTGCTTGGCCTGCTTGCTGGGCTCGATACGCCCACACACGGCAGCATCCAGCTCGATGGCCATGCATTGGAAAAACTCGATGAAGAAGCGCGCGCCGATCTGCGGCGTCGCCTGGTCGGCTTCGTCTTCCAGTCGTTCCATCTGCTGCCTGCGCTTACTGCGGAACAGAACGTGATGCTGCCGCTGGAGCTTGAGGGCAATCCCGCCGCCCGTGAAAGAGCGCGCGAAGCGCTTGAGGCAGTAGGACTCAGCGCGCGACGCAAACACTACCCCGCGCAGCTTTCCGGCGGCGAGCAGCAACGCGTGGCGATTGCGCGCGCGTTCGTGCACGGCCCGCGCGTGTTGTTTGCCGATGAGCCTACGGGGAATCTGGATCGACGCACTGGACGACATGTCTGCGATTTGTTGTTCGCCTTGAACCGCGACCACGCCACCACGCTGGTATTGGTGACGCACGATCTGCAATTGGCCGAACGCTGCGTACGGAGCGTCGAATTGCAGGAGGGCCGGCTGGAGCCGCTCGCATGAAAATCTTGCTACTCGCCTTGCGCAGCTTGCGTCGCGAATGGCGACTTCCGGAGTTGCGCACGTTAGCCGCCTCGCTGGTGCTCGCAGTCGTTGCGCTGGGCGTGGTGGCAACGCTCACCGCGCGCATGGAGCACGGCGTGCTGGCGAGCGCGGCCGAATTGATCGGCGGCGATCTCGGCGTATCGGCACCGCAGAACATTCCCGATGCATTTGCCACCGCAGGCCGCGAGCGCGGATTGGCCGCCACCCACACCGCAAGCTTCCCTAGCGTCGCCTTCGCACAACAGCAAAGCCAGTTGCTGGATGTGCTGGCTGTGGATGCCACTTATCCCTTGCGGGGCACCTTGTTGATAGGCGATGCGAACAGGCGGCAGATCGTAAGCCATGGTCCTGGTGCCGGTACCGTCTTGCTCGATCACCGCGCGTTGGTCGCATTGAATCGGCGTATCGGCGACATCGTGCAAGTCGGCGGCCGTGATCTGCGCATCGCAGGCGAACTGTTGCAGGAACCCGATGGTGGCGAACTGGTGGCGATGGCGCCACGCGCGCTCATGAGTCTTGGCGATGCCGAGCAAGCGGGCCTGCTTGGCGTAGGCAGCCGTGCGCGGCATACGCTGTTGCTGGCCGGCGAACCTGCTGCGGTACAGAGCTGGCGTGCATGGGCGAAATCGACCGCGTTGCCGCAAGGCGGCGAGCTCATCACGCCCGAACAAACCCAGGAGCGCATGCGCAGCGCCTTCGATCGCGCCGGTGCGTTCCTGCGTCTTACCGCGCTGCTCTCAGCGTTGCTGTCCGGCGTGGCGATCGCGCTGGCGTCGCAACACTATGCGCGGCGCAAGACCAGCGAGGTCTCGTTGCTGCGCGCACTCGGCACATCGCGCGGGCGTGTATTGGGGCTGTTGCTGGGCACGCTCGGAGGACTCGCCTTGCCCGCCGCATTGCTCGGCATCGTGCTGGCGCTTGCCCTATCGCAAGGTGCATGGATGTTCGCCAGCCAGCTGTTCGTCGGCGTGCCGACAGTGCTGCCAATCCTGCCGTCGCTGGCCGCCGCTGGCATGGGCATCGCCGTCTTGGTCGGCTTCGCCCTGCCCCCGTTGGTACGGCTTGCCGACGTGCCGCCGGTGGCCGTATTCCGCGCCAGCATGGCGCGACGGATACGCCGTTTCGACGCGCTTTACCTGATCCCCGCCATCGTTGCATTGGGGCTTATCTGGAGCCTCAGCGGCTCGGCCACGCTCGCCGGCATTCTCGCCGCCAGCCTGCTGGGCGTGGCTGTGGTCGCGGCACTGCTGGCTGCATTGCTGCTGTGGATTGCGCGCCGCGTGACGCCAGGCGGCCATCCGGCTCTGCGTCTCGGCATGGCCGCCTTGGCGCGTCGGCGTGGATTGAGCATTGTGCAAGCCACGGCACTTAGCCTCGGCCTCACTGCCTTATTGTTGTTGGCCATCGTCGCGCCTTCATTACTTGATGGCTGGCGCCAGGAGCTGCCATCTGACACGCCCAATTGGTTCGTACTCAACCTGCAAGACGATCAGCGCGCTGACTTCACGCAGGCGCTCGCACGGATCGGCGCCAATCAACTGAACATGATGCCGCTGGCGGTGGGCAAGCTCACCGCGATCAACGGCCAGCCTATCGATCACATGACCTTCAAGGACGAACGCGCCAAAGACTGGTCAGACCGCCAGTTGCGTCTGTCCTGGGCCGATGCGCTACCACCATCCAACACAGTGATCGCTGGTCATTGGTTTACGCCAAATCCACCACAAGCCGAAGTCTCGGTAGATACGATGTGGCGCGATATGTACGCGTTGAAACTCGGCGACACGATGCGCTTCGACGTGGGCGAAGGCCAGCTCGATGCACGCGTAACGAGCTTTCGAAAGGTGGACTGGAGTTCGTTCCGCGTCAATTTCTTCCTGATGATGGACCCGACGCACGCGAACGCGTTGCCGCACACCTGGCTTTCCAGTTTCTACATGCCGCGCGGCAATGCCGAAGCGCTCGCCAAGTTGTCGCGCGCGTATCCCAATCTGAGCCTGGTCGATGTGGATGCCTTGCTCGATCGCGTCCGCGAGATCGTGCAGCGCGTGACCGGCGCAGTGCGCTGGGTCTTGGGTTTTAGCCTGCTGGCTGGCGCATTGGTGCTGGCTGCGGCCTTGGCAACGAGCGGACAGGAACGTCGCCATGAGGCCGCTTTGCTGCGCACATTAGGTGCCCGTCGCGGACTGCTGCGCGTTGCTGCCGCATGCGAATTCGCATTGCTCGGCCTGATCGCTGGCATCACCGCCGCGCTGGGCGCCATGGTCGGCGGCTGGTGGTTGGGTCGAAGCGTTTTCCATCTGAAGGATTTCGTACCGCATGCGTTGCCGCTTGCTCTCGCCGCATTGCTGGCGGCGATCGTCGTGATGCTGCTGGGATTGGCCGGTACGCGCAAAGTGACGCATACGCCGCCGATGCGGCTGCTGCGCGCGGAGTGATGCCTATCTGACGATCCCTCCGCGACAGACGTGTAGGATGTCACCAGGGATATCTCACCAGGACACCATCGAGCATGTACACCCTCTACTACTCCCCTGGCACTGCCAGCATGGTTGTGCACTTGGCCTTGCTGGAAATTGGCGCGGATTATCGGCTTGAGCTGGTCGACTTCGACAAGAAGGCGCAGCACAGCGCGGAGTACCTGAAGCTCAACCCCTGCGCGAAAGTGCCGACGCTGCTTATCGAGGGGCGTCCGGTGTACGAATCTGCGGCACTCCTCGCCATCCTTGCCGAGCGTCACCCGGATGCCAAACTCATACCGCCCCTCGGCACGCCAGCGCGCGAAGAATGGCTGCAGTGGTCGATCTATCTCAGCAACACGCTGATGTCGACGTATCGTCTCTGGTTCTATCCCAACGAGCTTGGCGCCGATGAACATCCGCCGGCGATCCGTGCAGCGCTGCAACGCAAGATCGAAAGCGTGTGGGATCAGCTCGACGCCCATCTTTCAGCGCATGGCCCCTATCTGCTCGGTGCGGAATTTTCCGGCGTCGACCTGTTGCTTACCATGCTGATGCGTTGGTCGCGCAATATGCCGCGTCCGGTCACCGAATGGCCCGCACTCAAGCGACTGGCCGATTTGGTGCGCGCACGCCCGAGCTGGAAACGGCTTTACGAATTGGAAGGTTTAAGCGGATGGTAATTCGCGCCGATTCCGCAGCGACATGAATCAAGACATACAGACCGCACTTAGCTGGCGTAGCCGATTGAAACACGAATGGCTGCTTCTGCTGTTCGTGATCCTTGCGGTTGTGCTTGCCTGTGTCGATCCGCAGCCACTGATTCGTTATCAACGCTGGTTGCAGTTGCCAACGCTGGCCGGCTTGCTCGGCCTGATGATCGCGATCCAGGGCATTCGCGATAGCGGACTGATACAACGCCTGGCCGGCACGATGGTCGCGCGCATGCATTCTCTGCGTGGGATCGGTTTGCTGCTGGTGAGCACCACCGCTGTGCTGTCGATGGTGCTGACCAACGACGTGAGTCTCTTCTTGATCGTGCCGCTGACGGTGGCGATTGGCGGCATGTCGAATCTGCCGATCGCGCGGATGGCCGTGCTGGAAGCACTCGCCGTTAATGCAGGCTCAACGCTGAGCCCGATCGGCAATCCGCAGAACCTGTTGCTGTGGCAGCACGATCAGATTCCTTTCCTGCAGTTTGTCGGCAGCATGCTTCCTGCATCAGCCGTAATGTTCGTCTTGGTCGCCGCACTCACCTGGATATGGCTGCCGAAGGAGCGCGCGCAACTCCACCCAGAACGACTCGACGGTCACGCAATATCGCTATCGCTGGCGACCCTGTCGGTCGTCAGCCTCGTGATGATGGTGCTGATGATGGAACGCGGCCACGCATTGCTTGGCGCTTTGTTGCTGATCGTTCCGTTTGCGCTGTTTTCGTGGCGCAGCCTAAAGCATATCGATTGGCTGCTGATGGCAACTTTTGCAGCGATCTTTCTTGGCCTGGGCCATTTCGCTGCGTTGCCGATCGTCGATCATATGTTGAGCAAGATCGATTTCAACCAGCCACTGACGCTTTATCTCAGCGGCATTGCCAGTTCGCAATTGATCAGCAACGTACCTGCCACGGTATTGTTACTCGACCGCGCCCCCGATGCTATGGCGTTAGCTGTCGCGGTGAACGTGGGCGGGTTTGGTGTGGTGATTGGATCGCTGGCCAATCTGATTGCATTGCGCTTAGCAAAACAGCCGCATGCGATGCGGCTGTTTCACGAGGTTTCCATTCCGTTCCTGCTGGTTTGCGCACCGCTGGTATATGTCGCGATGTGCTGGCTTTAATCAGTCGTCATCGTCGTGCGGCACGCTTACCTTGCCGCCGATGTTGCTGTGCGAGACATCGCCGCTGCCTTTGGCGCCTACGGTCAGGTTGCCATGTACGTTGTCGACATTGAGATCGCCCGAGCCGAGCGTGCCAACGTCGACGCTGCCGCCCACCTGATCCAACACGACATCGCCGGAACCCACGCTGCCGATGTGCACATCGTTGTGTACGTTGCGCGCCTTGAGGTCGCCCGAGCCGATC
>CAJCJD010000143.1 GCA_903970555.1 Vulcanimicrobiota bacterium | reverse complement strand
TGCGCCATGCCTCTTTCCATTCTTCGCGATGTTTTGCAAGTGATTGTGCTCGGGCAGCAGACAGATCCCTCTTCTTTTCCAGTCTTTCGGCCAATCTTTGTTGTTGTCGACTTGGTGACATTGATGTGGCCTAACGCCTGAATTAAGCGGCGCCGGAGGCGTCCGCTTGGATGAGTAGTTAGGTCCTCTCGTAGCGACCTAGACCACAATGTGGACACTTCCTGCCTAGGGTAAGACTAAGGCGTTGGTTTATGTGGAACCGGTGGCCGCAGCGAGGGCAGCGGAACCATATAAACCATGACACTGCCAAATAACTACAAACAACCCATGTAATTGCAGGAATGAGCGACAGCGTTTGATTTGTAGTCCTTGAGCCTATGAGTGCAGCGATCGGTGCCAAAGCTAGAGGGATGAGTACCGCTAGCCACTGACGGCGTCGATAGTCTGCCCAATTTGCTGCGTAGGATGACATTTCCTGCATTGGACCTAACGCCTGAGTTAAGCGGCGCGCGGTACGCGCGTCCGTTTGAATGAATTGTTAGCCAACCCCGATACCCTGCAAAAAGTAAGGCTCTAAGGTAGAAAGCAATTTACTTGGTATAGACGGCCATGAGTATTCGCCAGAAGCTAGCCAGGATTGCGAGGTCGTGAAGCTATTAATCTCGTTGACTTGGGCTAATAGAGCATCGTGCGGATATAGATACCAACCGTTGCTATGTGGAAACGTCATCCATAAATCGCGTTCTTGATACCTGCTGCAAAATGTTAGGCGCCCTTTCAGTTGAACCTTTAACGTCTCGCCAGAAAGATGTTGAGCAATGAAGTCTGCGCCATTCCAATCATCGCTGAGCCGGATTGTTGCAAACCCATGTTCTGCGAGTAACGCCGATACCTTTTGGAAGTTGTAATTCTCTTTCTGGCGAGCAGAAAGATCTGAATAAGAAATCTTTGGGAAGCGTGAAAGCATGACGAGTTGGCTAACTCTAATTCGACCTCAAAAATGAGATGTAACAAGGCATAACTCCAGGCGCCAGGGCGACCTCCCCAGCATAAGTCGTTAAAGATTCAAGAACTTATGCACCATAACAGCGTCGCGCGTAACGCCCCCTTCCCTGTTTATACGACAAATCCGCCGCATAAAAAATTACACCCTCAAAAGTGAGGGTGTAATAGCTTACTAAATGGCTTTGGACCGACGATTCAAATCATCGGTAGGTTCAGCCCCTGCTCTTTCGCGCATTGCACGGCGATGTCATACCCAGCATCCGCGTGACGCATCACGCCGGTGCCCGGATCATTCCACAGTACGCGCGCGATGCGTTTGTCCGCCGCTTCGGTGCCGTCGCATACGATCACTACGCCGCTGTGTTGGCTGTAACCCATGCCTACGCCGCCGCCGTGATGCAGGCTTACCCATGTTGCGCCGCCGGCCACGTTGAGCATGGCATTGAGTAATGGCCAATCGCTGACTGCGTCGCTGCCGTCTTTCATGGCTTCGGTTTCGCGGTTGGGGCTTGCTACTGAACCGGAGTCGAGGTGATCGCGGCCGATGACGACGGGCGCTTTCAGTTCGCCATTGCGCACCATTTCATTGAAGGCCAGACCCAGCTTGTGACGCTGACCAAGACCGACCCAGCAGATACGCGCGGGCAAGCCCTGGAAGCTGATGCGCTGTTCGGCCATGTCTAGCCAGTTGTGCAGGTGTTTATCGTCGGGGATCAGTTCCTTCACTTTGGCGTCGGTCTTGATGATGTCTTCCGGATCGCCGGAGAGCGCCACCCAGCGGAACGGACCTACGCCACGGCAGAACAGCGGGCGCACGAAGGCGGGCACGAAGCCGGGGAAGTCGAAGGCGTTGGCGCAGCCTTCGTCCTTGGCCATCTGGCGGATGTTGTTGCCGTAGTCGAAGGTGGGAATGCCTTGTGCGTGGAAGGCGAGCATGGCTTCCACGTGTTTCTTCATGGATTTCTTGGCGGCGTCGCGGGTGCCGTTGGGGTCGCTCTTGCGACGCTCAAACCATTGTTCGACGGTCCAGCCTTGCGGCAGGTAGCCGTTGACCGGATCGTGTGCGCTGGTTTGGTCGGTGACGGCATCGGGCCTCACGCCGCGGCGCACGAGTTCGGGCAGCACATCGGCGGCGTTGCCGAGCAGCGCGATGGATTTGGCTTCCCCGGCCTTGGTGTATTTCTCGATGCGCGCGAGGGCGTCGTCGAGATCGGTGGCTTGTTCGTCGACGTAACGTGTCTTGAGGCGGAAGTCGATGCTCTTTTGCTGGCATTCGATGTTGAGCGAGCACGCCCCTGCCAGCGTGGCGGCCAGTGGCTGCGCGCCGCCCATGCCGCCGAGGCCGGCAGTGAGAATCCACTTGCCCTTGAGGCTGCCGTTGTAATGCTGGCGACCCATTTCAACGAAGGTTTCGTAGGTGCCCTGCACGATGCCTTGCGAACCGATGTAGATCCACGAGCCGGCGGTCATCTGGCCGTACATCATCAGGCCTTTTCGATCGAGCTCGTTGAAGTGTTCCCAGTTGGCCCAGGCCGGCACCAGGTTGGAATTGGCAATCAGCACGCGCGGCGCATCGGGATGGGTGGGAAACACGCCGACGGGCTTGCCGGATTGCACCAGCAGGGTTTCGTTGTCGTTGAGATCGCGCAGGGCGCGTAAGATGGCGTCGAAGCACTCCCAGTTGCGCGCGGCACGCCCGATGCCGCCGTACACCACCAGTTCGGCCGGGTTCTCGGCAACGGCCGGGTCCAGGTTGTTCTGCAGCATCCGGTACGGGGCTTCGGTGAGCCAGCTCTTGCAGCTCAGTTCCGTGCCGCGCGGGGCGCGGATGGTGCGGGTAGTGTCAATGCGGGTGGGGGCGTTCATGGCGTACTCCGGTCAGACAGACCCAAAGTATAGGCGAGCCCGCCCTCCCCGCGCCCGGGCGCTAGCGGGCCACCATAGACGGCGACGACCCGCCTATCGACGCTCCGCCCTTCGCGGTCCGGGCACGTTCGACCTGCAGCCGGCGCATTTCGCCGATCATCCGCTGCTGTTTGGGGTCGTTGCTGAAGTGGGCGATGAAGTACTTCAGGGTATCGTCCAGACCGGCACGCGGCTGCCGTTTCTGGATGCTGGCCCGCAATATCCACCCAGCGGCCTGGTCGGGGTGATCTTGTATCAAGCGATTGGAGACGTCCCAGCCTTTGTCCCAATCGCCCATCGAGTAAACGTAGATGCGTCCAAGCGAGTCTTGCGACCAGATGTTGTCGGGATCAAGGCGGATTGCCGTAAGTAGATCAGGCACCGCGTGTTTGTAATCGCCCGACGACATGAGTGCATACGCACGCACACGATAATCGGCCGCGTCTTGGGGCTGGCTGGCGATCAGCCTGTTCGCATCGCTGACTGCGATCTGCGGCACGCCAAGCATGGTGGCCATGCGAGAGCGCGCGCGACGCTCAGCCACTCGATCCTGATTGAAACGTAACGCTTCAGACAGATAGACAGCGGCAACAGTAGGCAGATTCTGTCGCGCAGCCGTCATGCCTGCGTCTGCCATCAGGGTGTCGGTGCCCAGCTCATCGAAGACATTTCCGAATTGCTGCGGCAAGGTTGGACGATTGCAACAACCGCGCACGTTGGCCTCGTAGGCAGGCACGTCCACCTTCTGCAACAGCAGCAAAGGATTCTGCGCAGCCTGCGCCAAACCCGAAGTGGCAAGGTGGCGCATATCCTGCAGCGAACCGCCCCACTCCGGAGTCATCAGCCACATCAACTGCCGGTAGATCGAGAAGTCGGTCGGCGCAACTTTAAGGCCCTCATCCCCCGCATGTGTGGCATACACACGCCCTAGACTCAGTCCACCTGCGTGGATCATCGCGATGTACGCCGGGGTAATCTGCGGGTTGAGTTTGACGGCTTGCTGCAAGTCCGTATCGGCTTCGTCGACAAGCCGACTCATCGCATCAATGTTCTCCTGTTGCGTGTTGCGTATCCAATTCTCGCCGCGCGCGGCATGCGCCATCGCGACATAGGCGTAGCCACTTGCCGCGTAGGCAAAGGCACTCTTGGGCGAGTCCCGCTTCCAGGCATCGAGAAGGGACCGCACCGCAAACGAGTCGTTGTCGAAGTCTGCGGAGAAAACACGATCGAGACGGCCTGCAGCACCCGGCTGGGTGCGCTGCGCCTGCAGTGCGTCGCTGAGCCGTTGATCGAGCTCGGCCGCTTTGCCGTGTTCAATTAGATCAGTTACTTCGGCCAACGAGATGATCGGCTGATAGCGATACTGGCAATACGCGTGCACGGCACTTGCGGACCAATGGCTACCCGGTGGATCTGGATAGGCCAGGCAACGCTGCACGGGATCGGCGATGTTTTCGGCTCGCTCTACCGCAGCGAGGAAGGTCTTTGTTTCCTGCTCGCTGAAAACACGCGGGTGAGCCAGCGGCAGATCCGATGTCACCGGAGGCGCATTATGCGGCGGCGTGTTCGCAACCATCGCGGTCGCGGCGAGCTGGCCCAGTTCTATCGTGCCCCAGGCAGCCGCTATGAAAGCGACCACCCCAATGGCCAGGAACGTTTTCCCACGAGCATCCACGCTTCACCCCCTGAAGACGGCACGCCGATAGTAAACCACCGCGATAGGCGCGCGCAGGGGTATGCACGCATAAACACAAATGTAACGACCTGCCTTGCGTGTACGAAAGAGAGCGAGATTGTCTTGGGCCAAGGCGCGAGACCGAGGCTTTCGACACAATCTGCCTCCAAAAGTACAAGACACCGCGTTTCCCTCGGAGGATGATTGCCTCTCGTGGACGTACAGACCCTTCATCGGCGAGGAACTGACCCTATGAATGCTCCACCTCCCCTTAGCAGCCGTAGTGTTCTATTGCGATTTGCGCTCATTGCCTTCGTACTCCTCGTTATCGTTCTTGCATTCGCTTACGTAGCCGGCTGTCTGACACCTCAGCGACTGACCGCCCAGAGCCTGGTCAATCAGCTACAAGCTAACGCCGGCGTGTTTCCCGGCTACCGCCGCAATCACGCCAAAGGCGTGTGCGTTGCCGGCTACTTCGAGAGCAATGGCAATGCACAGCCCTATTCGATCGCGCAGGTGTTTGCGCCCGGTCGCACGCCGGTAGTCGGTCGCTTCGCAGTTCCGATCGGCAACCCTTACGGGCCCGATAGCAGCGCACCGCTCCGTAGCATGGCGTTGCGATTTACGCAGGCCAATGGCCAACAGTGGCGCACTGGCATGAACAGCATGCCGGTGTTTCTGGTTAACACGCCGCAAGCGTTCTACGAGTTTCTACAAGCGCAGCAACCCGATCCGGCGACCGGCAAACCAAATCCGGCGAAGGTAGGGGCATTCTTTGCTTCGCATCCGGAAACTGCGCCATTTCTCGCGTGGGTGAAAACGGCGAAGCCGTCAGCAAGCTATGTGACGGAAAGCTACTTGAGCTTGAATGCTTTTGAGTTTGTCGACGCCAATGGCGCTCGACATGCGGTGCGTTGGCGCATGGTGTCAGAGACGCCAGACACAACGCCCGGCGGCAGCGAGCCGAATTATCTGGATGCCGACCTTACGCAACGGCTCGCACAAGGTCCGCAGCGCTGGCACTTGGTAGTAACGCTCGCCAATCCCGGCGACCCCACCAATGACGCGACCAAGGCCTGGCCGTCGGATCGACGCGACATCGATGCCGGTACGTTGGTACTCACCAGCAGCACGCCGCAGGAAAGCGGCGCGTGCCGCGACATCAATTACGACCCGCTCGTGCTACCCGACGGTATTCAGGCTTCGGATGATCCGTTGCTGCCCGCACGCTCGGCCGCGTACGCCACCTCGTATCTGCGCCGCACAAGCGAGGAAGCACATCTGCCTGGCACCGCCGATGCACATTCGACACAGGAGGCCAAGTAATGAATACATCCTCCCCCCAATTTGTGCTTGCCGCGCGCGTCCTTCACTGGTTGATGGCGGCGTTGATCCTGACGATGCTGTTTATCGGCGTTGGCATGGTGGCATCCGTTTCCGAGCGGCATGAATGGTTGATACGCATCCATAAGCCGCTAGGTATCGCAATACTTCTGCTCGCCGTAGTGCGGCTGATCGTGCGCTTGCGCAATCCGCCGCCACCGCTACCCGCCGATCTGCCCGCTATTCAAAAGTTGGCGGCGCATGCCTCGCATTGGTTATTGTATCTGCTGATGCTGGTGATACCGCTGGTTGGTTGGGCGATGCTGTCGGCAGGCGGCTATCCCGTAATGCTGAGCGATTCACTGCGCTTGCCGCCGATTTTTCCGGTGAGCCCGGTGGCATTCGCGGTGTTGCGGCATACGCATGCATGGCTTGCGATGCTGCTGTTCCTCACGTTTCTGGCGCACCTGGGTGCTGCGCTGTATCACGGCTTGATTCGGCGTGACGGCGTGCTATCGAGCATGACCGGCTATCGACCGAAATAGTCGGCTACACGCCGCATATTGGCATCCTCTGCGGTACTGCCTCGTGCCGTACCGCAGAGGGCTCGCCAGCTAATCCGCGCAATCGGCCGTCTTCATCAACCATGCCGTAGCCGCATTCATGGCGGCGTCTGAACCGTTGTTAGCGTCCGGCGACACAGGCTGATCCGGCTGAAGCTTGCTGCCATACGCTTGCCCGTTTCTATCCACATCGAGCGAAACAGTCAGCACAATCTGGCTACCATCGGGCAATTCGAACATACGATTGGCGGTGCTAAGTCCTGCTGTTGGCTCCCCGAACGAACGCGTGTTCGGCCTCCCTCGAAACGCGACGGCAACCGCCTCGCCGGAACTCGCCGTATGCGGCCCGGTGAGTACCGCCACATGAGCAACCGACAAATCTGGCCCAATGGAAGTCGCGGGCGGCGGATTGAAAATGGTGTGCCAGGGTATCAGGCGACGACTGCCATCAAGAAAGCTGCCCCAGGGCTGCGGACCCAGAAAGGGACTGAGCGCTCCCAGCATCGGGTACATATTGCCGCCATGGTCGTTTCGAAGGTCGACGATCCAGCCGCATTGCGCCTGCGTTGAAGTGTTTCTGATCTTCGATGCCATGTCGCCGACGAAATCCATCGCCGCTTGCTCATTCGCGCCTACGTAGCCCGGCATCATCACGTAGCCAATGCCATTGGGTTGCGCGCTCACAATCGGGTCAGCGTCACCACCACCTTCTGCATTAAATGCCTTGCCGCTGGAGGCTTCCATCAGAAAACTATGGTGATCGCCCAGGTCTTTCAGCATCGCGCGAATCGCTGGATAGACATCACGCGGCACTTTGGCGTTGGCAGCCATGGCACGAATCTGCGGCTCGACCGTGGCCCAATCCACATTGCTTGAACGGAGCGCATTCTTGGTGACGATGGAAATGGCGGCATCCAAGACACGTTGCGGCGACACAGTCACATGGGCAGATAGCGGAGCGCCGGCGACAAGTCGGAATGCATCTGCGGTAACCGTGCCCTTCCCAACTAACTCCAAGCCAAACTCGAGTTTCGTAGCCGTGTCGGGGATGTCGATCTGCCGCGAGCGGTGCATGTTCGAAGCATTGCCTCTCACGGGGAAATCGCCGGTATTGGCGCGATCGAGCAAACCGTTCTCGCCAAACACCCGTATCCAGATAAAGCCCGAGCCAACGACATCATGCGTCGAAAGATCGGCCTGGATCGTGACCGAGTGACCTCGGAGCGACTGGGCATCGAGGGCGAATATCGCGCCCTCGCTCTGAGTTGCTTTGTCACTGACGCCACTGATCGTAACGTTAGCGCCCTGCTCGCTCTGCGGATCGCCAGTACCTAGCACGCGGTAAGCCGGATCCTGTCGTGTCGACATCCATGACATGGGCGTGTCCACAGCCATCGCCGCACTCATCGCGAAAGCACATACAAAAACCACAACCGATACTGGCTTCATCCCGATGGGTTCCACGGCAGGGCGAGAAGATGGGCAAGGCTAAGATGAACCGTACTGTGGGCGCAATCGCAGCATCAGCATTGATGTCCGAAAACGGCGAGTTTGGCTGCAGCGACGGTGCTAGCCTTTACCCATGTCCGAACCATTTCCCATCAGCTCCCCCAACCTGAAGGCCTTCGAACGGGCGCGATTAAGCCGCGATGCACGTTTCGACGGCCTGTTCTTCATCGCTATCAGCAGTACCGGCATCTATTGCCGTCCGGTGTGCCCCGCACCGACTGCCAAGCGCGAAAACGTAAACTTTTTCGTCACGGCCGCCGCCGCGGAAGCCGCTGGATTTCGACCCTGCCTGCGTTGCCGACCGGAACTTGCGCCGGGAAACGACGCATGGCAACGCGGCGACCATGTCGTTACAGGCGCGCTGAAACTGATTGAAGGCGGCCTGCTGCAAGACCAGCCTGTCGAGGAACTCGCTCGACGTGTCGGCGTAGGTGCGCGGCAATTGCGCCGCCTCTTTGTGGAACGACTCGGTGCACCGCCGATCGATGTGCACACAACACGCCGTTTATTGTTTGCCAAGCAATTGCTCACAGAAACGCGCATGCCGGTTACCGATGTTGCCATGGCTTCAGGATTCGGCAGCCTTCGCCGTTTCAATGCCGCGTTTGCCCAAGCCAATCGAATTCCACCGCGCGAATTGCGCCGCCATCCGCACGCGGGCAGCGACGATAGCCTCAGCCTGCGCGTCAGTTATCGACCACCCTACGATTTCGCATCGCTGCTGACGTTTTTGCGCGGGCGCGCGTTGCCGGGCATCGAAGTGGTCGATGCAGAAAGCTATTCGCGAGTGTTTGGACCGCCGGAATCACCGGGCTGGTTGACGCTAAGCGCGTGGCCGAATGGCGAGCACGCCTTGCGCTTGCAACTGCATTGCCCGAAACCGGCGCAGATGCTAGCCGTGGTGACGCGTATCCGTCGCATGTTCGATCTGGATGCCGATCCGCAGGCAATCAACGATGGTCTGACGACCACGCCGCATCTACGCCCCATGCTACGCAAACGCCCGGGCTTGCGCCTGCCAGGAAGTTGGGATGGTTTTGAAGTAGCGGTACGCGCGATTCTCGGCCAACAAGTGAGTGTGGCGGCGGCGCGCACGCTTGCATCGCGCATTGTGCAGCGCTATGGCGCGCCATTGCAGGTAGCAGTGGCGCCCGGACTTGAACGATTGTTTCCGACACCTGAGCTGCTTGCCGATGCGGATCTTCGCGCGCTCGGCATCACCACCGCACGCGCAGAAAGTATTCGCAGCGTGGCGCGCGCCGCGTTGGACGGACGCGTGGATTTTCGCGTCGAACAATCTTTGGACGAATTCGTCGAGCGCTGGATCGCGTTGCCTGGTATCGGCGAATGGACTGCGCATTACATGGCCATGCGCGCACTCAGCCACCCGGATGCTTTTCCCGCCGCGGACCTTATCTTGCGACGCGCAGCATCGCGCAGCGACGAAATGCTCAGCACGAAAGCATTGACTACATTGGCCGAAGCGTGGCGACCATGGCGTGCTTACGCGGTAATGCATCTATGGCGCAGCATGAGCGAACCCGCAATGTCGCCACGACCATCCCGCCAGGGAGCCATCGCATGAATACAACGAACGAGACGATCTGGTACGACAACTTACCGACTCCGATCGGCAACTTGATGCTGGTGGCCGATGCACAGGGCCTGCGTGAAGTCTGGTTCGAAACCGGTCGGCATAAACAAGAACCCCAGCCTCACTGGCAACACGAGCCGGAAAAACTAGCCTTTGCGCGAAAGCAGCTGGAACAATATTTCGCCGGCGAACGGCAACATTTCGACTTGCCCATGCATCCGATCGGGACACCGTTCCAGGTGACGGTGTGGCATGCGCTCTCAAAAATCCCCTACGGCGCCACGATCAGCTATGGCGAGCTGGCGCGCCGCATCGAGCAGCCCCAAGCAGTGCGCGCAGTCGGCGCCGCCAACGGGCGCAATCCGCTACCGATTGTGTTGCCCTGCCATCGTGTCATCGGCAGCGATGGCAGCCTTACCGGTTTTGGTGGCGGATTGCCGACCAAGCGCTTCCTGTTGGCGCTGGAAGATCGCGTGCGGCATGGCGATCTATTTGGCCAACGTGCCTGATGCCGAAGCCGTCTTTCCGATCAAAGGTTTTATCAGAGACCTAGATCGCTCAAGCCAGGATGGTCATCGGGCCTTCGCCCTTGAGGCCAATGGAACTTTCGTTCTGCAACGGCAATCGGCAAATCGTTGATGCTTGCATGGCGCTCTGCCATCAAACCGTTAGCATCGAATTGCCAGTTCTCATTGCCGTAGGAACGGAACCAGTTGCCGGAATCGTCGTGCCACTCATAGGCGAAGCGCACGGCAATGCGGTTGCCGTCGAACGCCCATAGTTCCTTGATCAACCGATAGTCCAGCTCGCGTATCCACTTGCGGGTAAGAAACCCGACAATGGCTTCGCGACCATTGACGAATTCGGCGCGGTTTCGCCAGCGGCTATCCACCGTATACGCGAGGGCGACGCGTGCGGGTTCGCGGGTGTTCCAGCCATCCTCGGCGAGTCGGACTTTTTGGATCGCCGTTTCGCGTGTAAAGGGTGGCAACGGTGGGCGTTGTTCGGTGGTGGTAGACATGGCGCTCTCTCGGTGGCTTGGCCGGATCATGCGAATGGCAGAAGCACTTCTTGCACCGACATCGATGAGTCATGTTTCTGCCGACGTACAATGGCCCACTATCCTCATCGCGACACGTCATGTCTACAGCGGAGCACCCCCATTCGAAGCTTGTCATTATCGGCGGCGGCCCCGCCGGGCTGATGGCTGCCGAAATGGCCGGTGCACAAGGCGTTCAGGTCGATGTGTACGAAAGCAAAGGCTCGGTCGGACGCAAATTCCTGATCGCGGGCAAAGGCGGCATGAATCTGACGCATGGCGAGCCCAAGGCCGAGTTCGTGCAACGTTATGGCTCACGAGCGCGCGAAGTCGGTGCGTGGCTTGAGAATTTCGATGCGGATGCTTTGCGCACCTGGGCACGCGGATTGGGTGTGGAAACGTTCGTGGGCAGTTCCGGGCGCGTTTTTCCTAGCGATTTGAAAGCCGCGCCATTGCTTCGCGGCTGGGTACATCGATTGCGCGAAAGTGGCGTGCATTTTCATGTGCATCACCGTTGGCTGGGCTGGAGCGAAAACGGTGCGTTGCGCTTTGCCACACCCGAAGGTGAACGCGCCATTCCGGCAACGGCTGTTGTATTGGCCTTAGGCGGCGGCAGCTGGCCGCAACTTGGTTCCGACGGCGCATGGCTGCCGTGGCTGGCGGCGCGTGGCGTGGATGTCGCGCCCTTGC
>CAJCJD010000142.1 GCA_903970555.1 Vulcanimicrobiota bacterium | reverse complement strand
TCGGCGAGATCACCGGTGCGGCGCGCGTGATGCGCGAGTTATCCGCCAAGGTGGATGCCCCGCCGCATCCGCATTTCCTGGATATCGTCGGCACCGGCGGCGATGGCATCTCCAGCTTCAATATCTCCACCGCCTCGATGTTCGTCGCGGCGGCGGCGGGCGCGCGCATCGCCAAGCACGGCGGTCGCAGCGTATCGTCTAAATCCGGTAGCGCCGATGTGCTCGAAGCGCTGGGCGCGCGGATCGATCTCTCGCCGGCGCAGGTGGCCGAATGCATGGTCGAGACCGATATCGGCTTCATGTACGCGCCGAACCATCATCCGGCGATGAAGGTGGTCGCGCCGGTGCGCAAGGAAATGGGCGTGCGTACGCTGTTCAATATTCTCGGGCCGCTGACCAACCCGGCCAACGCGCCGAACATCTTGATGGGCGTGTTCCATCCCGACCTCGTCGGCATTCAGGTGCGTGCGCTACAAGCGCTGGGCGCCCAGCACGCGATGGTGGTGTGGGGTCGCGACGGCATGGACGAGATTTCGCTGGGCGCGGCCACCCTGGTGGGCGAGCTGCGTAACGGCGAAGTACACGAATACGAGATCGAACCGGAAGATTACGGGCTGGCAATGGCGTCCAGCCGCAATTTGCGGGTAGAGAACGTCACCGAATCGAAGCGCATGTTGCTGGACGCGCTGCAGGACCGGCACGGGGTGCCACACGACATCGTCTGCCTGAATGCCGGTGCCGCGCTCTACACCTGCGGACTGGTGGGGTCTGTCGCCAGTGGTATCGAATTGGCCCGCGCCACCGTTGCCAGTGGTGCTGCCCATGCCAAAATGGAAGCATTCGTGGCAACCACGCGGCGGCTCGCGGATACTGCCGAAGTCGGTAGTCGCTAAGCTGTTACTCCCTTGATCCACTTGTTGAACGCAAGCCCATGACTGACATTCTTCAACGCATTCTGGCCCGCAAGGCGGAAGAGCTCATCGAGCGCAGCAGCAAGCTGCCGTTGAAGGAGCTGTCTGCGCGCGCGGCCGACATGCCCGATACGCGCGGATTCGCCGCCGCCATCGAGGCAAAAATTGCCGCTGGTCTTCCGGCTGTCATCGCCGAAGTGAAAAAAGCCAGCCCCAGCAAAGGAGTGATCCGCCCCGAGTTCGATCCGGTCGCGATTGCCCGCAGCTACGAGGCGGGTGGTGCAGCTTGCCTGTCGGTATTGACCGACAAGGATTTCTTCCAGGGTAGTGAAGATTTCCTGCAGCAAGCGCGCGCGGCCTGTTCGTTGCCCGTACTGCGCAAGGATTTCGTGATCGATCCCTACCAAGTGTACGAAGCGCGCGCGATCGGCGCCGACTGCATCTTGTTGATCGTGGCCGCATTGGGCGATGCCGACCTGCTGGAACTGTCGCTGCTCGCCGCCGAACTCGATCTTGACGTGCTTTGCGAAGTGCACGATGCCGAAGAGCTGGAGCGCGCCCAGGCCGTGCCGGTGCCACTGATCGGCGTGAACAATCGCAACCTGCGCACCTTCGAAACCTCTCTCGATACATCGCTCGAGCTGCAACAGTTGATCGAGTATGACCGCGTTCTGGTGGCCGAATCGGGCATCCACAACGCCGCCGACATCGAGCGCCTGCGCGAGGCAGGCATCAACGCGTTCCTGGTGGGCGAGGCGTTCATGCGCGCGGCCGATCCGGGCTTGGAATTGAAACGGCTCTTCGAAATACATTGAGCATGTCGACAGGGGACATCATCACTGCGCCGGATCACCCCGGTGCCGATACGAGCGTGTCGCGCATCGTGCTGTTCGACTTCGACGGCGTGCTGTTTCATGGCGATTCGTTCGCCATGTTCATGCGCGATCGCTACCGGCAATCGCTGCTGAGCAAAGTGCTTGCCCTTCTCACGATGCCCTGGTGGCTGCTGTGCCTGGTGTTCTCGCGGTGGTGGGCAGCGCGTGCGCTGGTGCACGTGGCGTTGTTTGGCGTGGGGCAGGAGCGCTACCAGCGCATCATCGATGCGTTTGCCGATCAGGTGGTGCGTCGCCCACGTCAGTTCTGCCGCGACGGCTTGCTCGCGCTACGCCGGCATGTGGCGGAAGGCGATGAAGTGATCGTCGTGACAGGATGCGAGCAAGTGTTGGCGACGCGCTTGCTGTCGCAGCTCGGTCTACCGGAAGTCGGCGTGATCGGCTCGCAGCTCAAGCCCGGATGGTTTGGCATGCGATTGAAAGTGCACAACGTAGGACGTCGCAAGGTGCAAAGCCTGGCCGCGAAAGGCGTCAAAAACTGGCGCGTCGCCTACGGCGATTCCATGTTCGATATGCAGATGCTCAAGCAGGCGCATGAGCCGGTGCTGGTCAACGGCACGCCCAAGCTGTGCAAGCGGATGGAGAAGGCGCTGGGCCGTTCGGTGACGCGCGTCGCCTGGTACTGATCAACGCCCCCGACCCGATGGGAAGGGGGCGAGCAGCCTAGTGGTTTAGCGGGTGCCGCGTACCACGATGGTCTTGCCGGAGACTTCGATCGAGCCTTGCTCTTCCAACTGCTTGAGCACGCGGCCGACCATTTCGCGCGAGCAGCCCACAATGCGGCTTACTTCCTGGCGCGAAATACGGATTTGAGTGCCAGCGGGGTGGCTCATCGCATCCGGCTCCTGGCACAGGTCCAGCAGCGTGCGCGAGATGCGGTTGGTCACGTCCATGAAAGCCATCCGGCTCACCTGGCGCGAGGTGCGCAGCAGGCGATGGGTGAGTTGGGCACCGATGGCGAACAGGATCTTCGGGCATTCGTCGCGCAGCGGGCCTTCCATCAGCTGGAACAGGCGTTCGTAGCTGATTTCGGCCATCTCGCATGGTGTGCGGGTGCGCACCATCGATTCGCGCTGGGCCTGCTCCACGAACAGGCCCATTTCGCCGATGAACTGACCGCGGCTGATATAGGCCAGGATCAATTCGCGGCCTTGCTCGTCCTCGGTGCAGACGGCCAGCGAGCCATCCATGACGTAATAAAGCGTGTTGGCCGGGTCGCCAGGACGGATGATGGCAGTCTTGCCCGGGTAGCGACGGCGGTGGCAAAGGCCCAGGAAGCGCTCCATGGCGGCGGGATCTGGCGCGAAGCCGAGAGGAGCCTGTGACTTTTCAAAAGCTTGTTGTAATTGATATTTCAGCTGCACCACAGAAATTTTCCCCAAGCTGAGTTGTCCTAAGAGCCGTCCCATCCAGCGGCCAAATCAAGTGCGTCCCTGGCAACTTTCGCATTATGGCAAAGTCGACGCGAACCTGTAGGGATGCGCTGATCACTTCCAAACAGGCGCCATCGGCCCCATCTGTGTGAATCCCTTCGGTACGTCGGCATCCCCTCGGTTCTGTTTTGAATCGATTTGCCGCATACTTGGCAGTCCTACGGATGGTGGCAGCTGCCATCGTCCGTACACAAGAGGCGTGCAGGATAAGGGTCCAGCACGCTTTCCAAATCCAGCGGGGACCCTTGTAGCTAACCCGCCTCACCTGTCGGCCGTGACCCGGCCATGG
>CAJCJD010000141.1 GCA_903970555.1 Vulcanimicrobiota bacterium | reverse complement strand
TCGATTCTGGCGGTGCCGCTGTTGCTGTATGTGGTGGGCGTGCGCGACCCGCATACGGCGATTGGCACCAGCGCATTAGCGGTGTCGGCCAATGCCTTTGCCAACTTGATCCCCCATGCACGTGCTGGAAATGTGCGCTGGCCGGCAGCTTTCATGTTTGCGGCCACGGGCGTGGTGGGTGCCTTCCTCGGATCAAGCTTGGGCAAAGTTATCGATGGTCATCGTTTGCTGGTGTTGTTCGCGTTGCTGATGCTGGTGATCGCGGCTCTGATGCTGCGTGGCAGGCGTGGGCATGACGGCAGCGGTTATCCGCGCCGACACATGTTTCCGCGCTTGGGCGCGGTCGGGCTAGGGGCAGGCAGCCTGGCCGGTTTCTTCGGTATTGGCGGCGGATTCCTGATCGTGCCCGGACTGGTCCTTGCCAGCGGCATGGGCATGATTGAAGCGATCGGTACGTCACTGTTTTGTGTAGGAGCGTTCGGTTTTACCGCAGCGCTCAACTATGCCGCTTCGGGGCTGGTGGCATGGCCGATCGCAATGGAGTTCATCGCCGGCGGTATCGCGGGGGGCTGGCTCGGCATGTTGGGTGCTCAAAAATTGTCCAGAAAGCGCGGTGCACTTACGGTCCTATTCGCCGCGGTCATCGTGGCGGTTGCGGTGTTTATGCTGGCAAAAAGCTTGCTTCACTAGGCGCCAAGGCGTGCGGAATGCCGCCGAATGCATCTTTTATGCGTTTTTTTGCATTTGCTAGTTGGCGAGACCGCAAATTTCCCCTACATTTCTGCTCGCCGAAGAGGCATTTCAACAATCCAATAACGATGGGGTAGTCCATGGCAAAGACGCAGAAGGCAGCAAAAGGCAAAACGGCATCCAAAGCCGCCGCCGCTCCCAAGCCGATCAAGGAAGCATTGAGCAAGTCCGGTCTGGTGGCCCACCTGGCCGAATCGACGGGTGTTGCATCCAAGGATGTGCGCGCGGTGCTCTCCGCGCTCGAAGGTGCTGCCCACGCCTCGATCCACAAGAAAGGCGCAGGCACGTTCACCCTGCCTGGCCTGCTGAAGGTCACCGCCGTCAACGTGCCGGCCAAGCCGAAGCGTAAGGGCATCAACCCCTTCACGAAGGAAGAACAGTGGTTCGCCGCCAAGCCGGCCACCGTGAAGGTGAAGATCCGTCCGCTGAAGAAGCTCAAAGACGCAGCGCTCTGATCCTCGCTTCAAGCCGGCCTAATCTGCCAGCCTGAGGTGCCACGGGATGCGTTACCGCGAGGCGGCGCATCCCGATTTTATGTGCGAGTGCAGGATCTATCGAACGCGCTGTTAGTGTCGCTGCAAGATGAAAATCACGGACGCCGGTTGCCCGGTTACCGGATGCAGCGGCTCACGCATCTCGCGCAAATGCCAGCCCGCGTTCGCGAACAACGCTATCCAGCTCGCCAGCGTGCGGAAATACCATGGCGCGGGTGAGGGGAACGCGGTGTCGAACCCCGCCCAACTCTCCTGTCGCCATCCATCCGCGTAGCCTTGCTCGCCGCACGCGACCAGCGGGTGCACCGTCTGTACGATAAAGCGACCGTCGTCCGCCAGCAGCGTTGGTAGTGACGAAACGAGGCGTTCAGCAGAGTCCTTGCCAAACAGGGCGAAGTTGCAGACCAGGGTATCGACGCGCAGTTGCCATCGTCTCGCGATGATGTCTTCGTACGACGCTACGTGAAATTCGCCACCGGCCTCGCGAGCACGGGCGATCAAATCTGGCACGCCATCGACCCCGATCGCCTCGACCCCCTTTGCAGCCAACGCCCGCACCAGCCAGCCTTCACCGCAACCCAGGTCCAAGACGCGGCCCGGATGGCCATCGAGCACGGCATCGATGATGGCGCGATCGGTCACCAGGCGCCGGGTTTCAATATGGCCATCGCGCACGGTGCGCGCCCAGGCTTCGGAGTTCTGCTGCCAGCTACGCAGGATATGGGTTTCGCTGCTTGGATCGTTAGGTGTCGACGACATGCCGTGGCCTTGCGAGGTGCTATCGCGATCATCGTAGCCGCTTCGCGGCGACCTGATGCTTGCGTGTTTGGGTTATAAAGCTTTCCAAGTCACGAGCTGACGGGGTGGGCAGTCGCATGCAGGCATCTACGCCATTCGCGGCGATCGCGCCGTCGCGCTGGAAACGCTCCTTGTCGATGGCCGCTGTGGTGGCAGCGGCGACGACATTCGGGCTCACCTATAGTCTCTCCGCCCCCTTGATCGCCATGAGTCTTATGGCGCGTGGCCATTCCAGCTTGTTCATCGGCATCAACGCCGCGATGCATGCATTGGGCGTGTTGTTGGCAGCGCCCTTGTTGCCAGGATTGGCGGCGCGGTTTGGTGCACGGCGGCTGACCGTGGTCGCCCTGGTCACGGCAGGTGCGTTGCTCTTCCTGTTTCGTCTCTGGCCGATGGTATGGGTCTGGTTTCTCTTGCGCGTCGCATTGGGTGCGGCAGCGGAAGTCCTGTTCGTGATGTCCGAGACGTGGACGAATGTGCTGAGCGACGAAGGTACTCGCGGGCGGACTATGGCGATCTATACGGCAGCCTTGTCGCTGGGCATGGTGCTGGGGCCGGCGTTGCTATCTCAAATCGGTGTGAACAGTCGTGCGTTTGTGATCGGTGCGGCGATCAGCGTTTTTGCTGCATTGTTCGTTCTGCCGCCATGGGTACTTGCACCGGCGCGTAGCGCGCCTGAGCCAGCCCAGACGTTGCGTTATCTGAAACTCGCGCCTATCGCGATCGCGACCACCATTCTCAATGCAGGCGTGGAAACGGCCGGTCTTTCATTCATCGCGTTGTATGCCACTGGAATGGGTTGGAGCGAACAGCGCGCTATGCAGCTGATTTCCACCCTCATGCTGGGAGCAATCCTGTTGCAGCTACCGATCGGCTGGCTTGCGGACAAAATGGACAAGCGACGTCTGGCGCTAACGTTGGCATGGATTTCTGCGGTGACTGCACTGCTATGGCCTTTCGCGCTGCAGCAAACACAGCTGGCCTTCGCCATGGTCTTTGTGTGGGGCGGTTTGTTTGTGGGCATCTACACCGTGATGCTGGCTATGGTCGGTAGCCGCTTCCAGGGCAGCGACCTGGTGGGGGTGTACGCTGTGATGGGGCTGGCATGGGGTGCCGGCGCGCTGGTCGGACCGAGCGTTGCGGGATTGGCCATGCTGGGCAGTGCAAAGTTCGGTCTGCCGGGCATGATTGCCATAGCTTGCGCGATCTTCGGGGTTTTCATGATGCGGTCGCGGAGCCGTACATAGGCTCTTGCATGCGAGGGTGTGAATGCTGAGCAAGGTTGCGCCATGGTTCGCTTGATCCTGCTGTTGCTCGGTCACGACTTTATTCGGCGACGCTGGCCGATGCTGGCGCTGGTGGGCTTGGTATGGGCTGCGCTCGGTGCGGCGATCTTCATCGACGCATTGGATGGCGTCACCTATTTTCCCATTCATGTGTTCGGTTATTTGCTGTTGATCGAGGCTGTCGTCACGCTTGTTGTTTCGCCAGCGGGCGCGGACACGCGGGTGGTGTTACGCAAAGCGCGTGGTGTGGTGTTTCTGCTGCTTGGCTTGCTGGTGGTCGATGAGCATCATGCGGCCAGCGTGATTCTCGCCATGCTGTTTGGAGTGGCCTTTCTTGCCGATGGCATGTTTCGCATGGCAGCCGCTGTCGTGGTGCGATTCATGGGCTGGCGCATGTCGTTCATGACCGGATTGCTGGAGCTTGGCTTTGCCGTTTTCATGTTCGAGCCGTATCCGACGTTCTACGCGGGCACGGTGCCGTATTGCATCGGCATGGGCATTTTTCTGTCCGGTTGCGGCTTGTTGCGACAGGCACTCAGGCTCAAGCGTTTGCCGCGTCGTGCCACCGCTTCGTTATGGCTGTCGCGCGATCTGGCCATCCATGACGAGGAGTTTGCCGAAGACGATGAAGGCAACGTTGAGCAGGAAGGCGATCTGATCGTCCATGTGTGGACGCCAACAGGCTCCGCAGAAGATGTCGTGCCGCGGCCTTTGGTTGATCGTTACATCGCGGCGGTCGACAGCAAAGGCGTGATCTCGACCGGTCATGCGGCGCTGGAAGCGCCTCCGTATATCTACATCAGTCATTACCCCAAGCAGGAAATCGACCGCTCGCAGACCGACTTCACGCGCGTGTTGCGCGCTACGGCGGATAACGATGTAGCAGGTCGTTTTCAACCCAGCTACGCCGTTGAATCCGAAGGCTGGTGCGACTCCACCGTGCAAATACGCTTCGAGCGCTACAACCGTGCACAGCTGCTTGCGTTCTGGCACCGCTACAGCACAAACGAAACGTA
Organism: Vulcanimicrobiota bacterium; assembly: GCA_903970555.1. Lineage (GTDB taxonomy): Bacteria > Pseudomonadota > Gammaproteobacteria > Xanthomonadales > Rhodanobacteraceae > Dyella_B. The sequence continues at coordinate 1,638 of CAJCJD010000141.1, read as the reverse complement.
CAATCTCACCAACCGCAACTGTTCAAGCACCGTTGCGCATGCCTTGGAAGCAGCCCTGGAAGGATCGCTAGCTGAACCGGGTGCAGGTGTTGGCGCGCTGTTGCGCGCGATGTTCAATCCGGAGCTGTGGGTGGCGGCGCAATTGCAACGTCGCGCAGAAGCGATGGCGTGGACGCCGGGACTGGTACTCGATTACGCGCGCACCTTGCGTGCCGCGATCCATCCCACGCCGCTGGGTTGGTCGACAGTATTGGCCCAAGGTAGTCGGTTCTGGCATTACGCCCGCATGGTCCAGCGACGCGAGCCGATGCGTCATATCGAGGCGATTCGCGATGAGGTGAATCAGCGCAAGAGCAAGGGCGCCAAACACCCATGAACCGTTCTCGTCCACCCAACGACAGCAGATCGTGTATCGAGATTTTATCTTTGGATGTAATTCATCCCGGTACTAAACATTGCGTATCGAAAATCGAGCATGATCGCCTGCTTTTCGCGCACGGTATGCGGAATGTGGCCAAACCACTTCCGTATCGTTAAACCCCATGGTATTACCGAGTCTGCCGCTGGGGGCGGTTTGGCCGCGGGAGCCGGGGGAACAAGGCGTCGCACGAAAGGAATCTGTAGCAAACCTCGCATCGCGTGATTCGCTAGTCATGTCATTCATTGGAGACGACGATGTCCAAACGATTTTTCGCCGAATTTTTCGGTACCTTTTGGCTGGTACTTGGGGGCTGCGGTAGCGCTGTCCTGGCAGCCGCTTTCCCGGGGCTCGGTATCGGCTTCCTGGGGGTGGCACTGGCCTTCGGCCTGACGGTAGTAACGATGGCCTACGCATGTGCCGGCATTTCCGGTGCGCACTTCAATCCTGCCGTCACCGTGGGCTTGTTCGCAGGTGGGCGGTTCAGCGGCAAGGATGTGGTTCCTTACATCGTTGCCCAGGTCATTGGCGCTATTGCAGCGGCGGCTGTGCTCTATGTCATCGCCAGTGGCAAGGCCGGTTTCGATGCTACAGCCAGCGGCTTTGCTTCCAACGGCTACGGTGACCATTCGCCGGGCGGGTATTCGCTGCACGCCTGCATGGTGTCGGAGTTCGTGTTGTCGGCGATGTTCGTGATCGTGATCCATGGGGCAACCGATCGCCGTGCGCCGGCCGGCTTCGGGCCGTTGGCCATCGGCCTTACGCTGACCGTGATCCATCTGATCAGCATCCCGGTGACCAATACCTCGGTGAACCCCGCACGTAGTACCGGTGTGGCGCTCTTCCAGGGCACTTGGGCCGTTCAGCAACTGTGGATGTTCTGGCTGGTGCCGTTGATCGGCGGAGCAGTGGGCGGGCTGATTTTCCGTTACCTGCTGGCTGAAGACACGGCCAAATCCTGATAGACCGATCGCGCCGTATCGGTGGCGGGTGGCGTGGCCGCTTTGCCCCCGATACGGCGTGTTTTACAGCTTGCAATTGGCGTTCGCCGCCCCAAAGATGCGCTCGTCCGCTATGTGGATTCTGATCGAGAGGCGCCCCGGTGTCGCATGCGATTTTCTCCCTGATCGCCGAATACGGGTTGTTGCTGGTCTTCATCAATGTTTTGGTGGAGCAGGCCGGCGTGCCTGTTCCCGCCGTGCCAACGCTGGTCGTGGCGG
>CAJCJD010000140.1 GCA_903970555.1 Vulcanimicrobiota bacterium | reverse complement strand
CGCCGATGCGCTCGATCCCATGTTCTGGCAACCGAGCCGGTTGGGCGTGGAAAGCGCTTGGTATGGGCATGTTCCGTTTGCGCATTGGCTGGTGGCAACGCACCGCCCGGCCAGCATCGTCGAACTGGGCGCACATAACGGCGTCTCCTACGCGGCGTTCTGTGAGGCGATATTGCGCTGTAATCTCGGCGCACGGGCTTTGGCGGTGGATACCTGGCAAGGCGACGAGCATGCCGGGCTCTATGACGATTCCGTCTATCGGGATCTGTGCGCGTTTCATGACCGACGCTATGCGTCGTTTTCCACCTTGCTGCGATCGACCTTCGATAACGCGCTGCAATTCGTGCCTGATGGCAGCGTTGACCTTCTGCATATCGATGGCCGGCACCGCTACGAAGACGTGGCCCATGATTTCCAGTCATGGCGGCCCAAATTATCGGCGCGCGCCATCGTGCTTTTTCACGATACGAATGTTCGCGAGCGTGAGTTCGGCGTATGGCGCCTCTGGTCCGAGCTCTGCGACTCGCATGCCGGGCATTTCGAATTCCTGCACGGCCATGGTTTGGGGGTGCTGCAACCTGGCGAGGCAGACGGCGAACTGGATGTGCTGTGCCACCTGACCGACGGCACCAAAATCAACCGCATTCGCGATCGCTTTGCAGCCTTGGGCGAGCGTTGGATAGAGCTTCGCGCGGCGGAAGAAACGCGTGCCGCGTTGCAGCGGGTCGAAGGCGACCTTGAAGCAACGCGGCAATGGGCGGAAACCGCACAGAACGAAGTCAACAAGCTCTTCCCGCAGCATCAGCAACTCATCGAACGTGCCAGGGTTGTTCGTGCCGACCTGGCGCAGATGCGCTTCGACCTTTCGGCCCATCAATTGTATATCGGCGATCTGCAAAAGGAGCTTGCACAGAGCCGGGAAGCAGAGGCGCAATCCAGCGCGCTTGTTGCAGCACAACACACGCAGCTTGCGGATGCGTCTGCCAGACAGGCTAACGCCGACCAGAAAACCGCTGAACTCGAGGCCAAGCTTGGCATGCTTGTACAGCGGCTTCCTTTGCTTGAGCAGCGCATTCCTTTTCTCGAAGAGAAACTTGCCCAGGCAGAAAGGGAGCGTGATGCCGTCATAGGCTCTGCAAGCTGGCGTTTTACCGCGCCCTTCCGGCGCTTGTCCGGCGGCAAACCCGAGACATCGACGGTTCTGCAAATTGCGCCGCCTGCGCGTAAGCTATCGCCCGCGCTCGAGCCGGTTTCGGATCGGGCACCACCCACGGCGCCAGCGGCCGAACAACAGGCCGCCGGCGAGAGGGTAGCCCCCGTTGCCGAAACCGCTGCCTGCAGCAAACCACGTGTTCTGTTCATCAGCGGGGAGGACCACACGCCAGGCCATGTCTATCGCGTGGAGCGCTATGCCGAGGCAGCCCGGCGCGCCGGTTTCGATGCTCGTGCCATGGCGGCCGCACCGGTCGGTCCGTCGGATCTCGCCGGCTGCCAGCTTGTTGTGCTGTGGCGCGTATCGTTCAGCGCGCATATTAACGGCATCATCACCTACACCCACGAGCAGGGTGGCCTGGTGATCTTCGACGTGGACGATCTGATGTTCCGGCCGGAACTTGCCGTGACGGACATCATCGACGGGATACGCTCGCAGAATTTTTCTGAGTTCGAGACGCAGGCGTTGTTCCAGAAAGTGGCAACGACTCTGCGCGGCAGCGATTTCGTGACGTGCCCGACGGAGGAATTGGCGCAGGAAGCGCGGCAGATGGGCAAACCGGCCTATGTTCTGCCGAACGGCTTCGACGATGCAAGCCACGCAACCTCCCGCGCGGCACGCCTGGAATGGGCGCGTCACGGCGACGAAATGCTGCGCATCGGCTACGCCGGTGGTTCGCGCACCCATCAGCGCGATTTTGCAATCGCCCTGCCTGCCATCGTTCGCCTGTTGCGTGAAATCCCCGATCTGCGTCTCACCCTGTTCCGCGATCCCTCGAGCGGCGAAGGCCTGGTGTTGGTAAACGAGTTTCCCGAACTTGCGGAACTGGAGGATCGTATCGAATGGCGCGACATGGTGGGCCTGGCGGATTTGCCGAAGGAGATCGCCCGCTTCAGCGTAAACATCGCACCGCTAGAGCTGCGCAACCCGTTCTGTGAAGCAAAGAGCGAATTGAAGTTCTTCGAGGCGGCACTTGCAGGTGTGCCTACAGTGGCGTCGCCCACGGGGCCATTCGCCCGGGCGATCCTGGATGGGCAGACCGGTTTCCTCGCCGAAACGGAGGAGGAATGGTACGCGGCGTTACAAAAACTTCTGAAGGATGACGCGCTGCGTAAGCGGATCGCGCGGGATGCCTATCATGTGTGCCTGGCCAAATTCGGGCCGGAAGCGCGTGCGCGCGCTTTTGGGGTGATGGCGGCGCAGATGCAGGATGGTGCAGCCAGCGTGGCCGCTTTCGAGCGCGAGCAATATCGTGCCAGCCTGAGGGCTGCGCCGATCCCGCATATTCCCGAGAGCGAGACGGTCTTCAGCACCGATCGGCAAGGCAA
>CAJCJD010000139.1 GCA_903970555.1 Vulcanimicrobiota bacterium | reverse complement strand
AGCGGGTCGTGGTTCGTCGCAGGATCCGAATGGCTGGCGGAAAGCTTGCCCATCAGCGGAAGCATGGCGGCCGCGATTAACGTGCAGCCAATGCCCACGAAGCCAAGAATGTTGAACAGATGCGTATAGATGGTCAGCGACTGCAGCGGATCGGTGATGTTGTCCGGGATGTGCGCGATATTCGCCACCACACTGCCCAGATACTGCGAAATGCCGACCGCCACGAAGTACGCACCCATCATGAAGCCACCCATGCGCTCGGGCACGTAGCGCGCGATCATCGCCAGTCCCAAGCCGCTGACCAGCAGCTCACCCAGCGAGTAAAGGCCATAGCCCCAGACCATGATCCAGGACGACACTTGGCCATTCACGGCCGAGCGCGCGCCCACGCCATACATGAAAAAGCCCAGCGCCACTGCCGCGAAGCCCCAGGCGAATTTCACTGCTACAGATGGATCTTTGCCCAGGCGACCGAGCGAGTTGTAGATGAACACCAGTACTGGACTCAGGACCACGATCCAGATGGCATTCAAGTTCTGATACTGCTCAGGAATCCAGTTGAACAGGTGCATGCCGAAAAGATTGAACGACAAGTTGACATTGTGCTGCGCGAACAGATTCAGCGAAGTCGCCATCTGTGCGTAGAAGATAAAGAAGAAAATGGTCTGCACGGTCAGCACCAGCGCGGCCGTCAATCCGGCGCGTTCGCTCGGCTGGCTGCTGCGGATCAGGTGCACAAAAATGCCCAGGATCACCACACCGGCTGCATACACGCACCACTTGGCGACGGTTTCGCTTTGCAGGATGAACGCGGATATGAAAACGGTCGCCAGGCCCACCAGCAACACGGCGGCAAGACGCTTGAAGTCGACCGGGCGGTCATCGGTGGGCGATCCGATATGCGCCAGGGTGCGGCTCATCAGCACGTAGTTGATCAGGCCAAGCACCAGGCCGATCGAGCAGACACCAAACGCCGTATGCCAGCCCATCGAATCGCCGTACTTGGCGGCAATGACGTCGCGGATCCACGGAGTTGCCGTCATCGAAATCATCGAGCCGATATTCACGGCCATGTAGTAGATGGTGAATGCGCTATCGATGCGCGTTTCATCGCCCTCGTAGATCTTGCGCACGAGGTTGCCGGCGTTGGGTTTGAAAAAGCCGTTGCCGACGACGATGACACCAAGCGCCACGTACGTCATGTAGGCGTTATCCGAAGGCACCCAGAGCATCGCGTAGCCCAGCGCCAGGATGATTGCACCCATCACCATCGTGCGGCGTGTGCCGATCAGTTTGTCGCCCACCCACCCGCCGATTGCCGGTGTCGCGTAGATCAGCGCGGCGGCAGCGCCCCAGACCAGGTTGGCCTTCGTGTCGACGAAGCCAAGCTTCTTCATCATGAAGGTAACCATCAGCACCTGCATGCCGTAGAAGCCAAAGCGCTCCCACATTTCGATCAGGAAGACCGTGCTGAAGGAGCGGGTTTGTGAAACCGGTAGAGTCTGGGTTGCCATTGAGTAGTCCGTGTACGTTTACTACAAGGCCGTAAGGCCTGTGTTTGCGGCCCTTTAGCAGGGCACAATCCTCGAAGGGTAACCGATCCGTCATTCGCTTAAAGTTGCAATGCGGCAATCAAAATCTTGCGGGGTCCCAGGGCCGGGGCCAGCTTGTGGCATCATTGCGCGCCTGTTGCCGCCCCTTGGGGAGTACCGTCCGCCATGCCGAAAAACGCCGTATCTCTCTCATCGGCAGGGTGTTCCGGTCATGCCCGGTAGCGGGTTTCGCGGCGATCCGCGCCAGCTCTGGCGTGCTTTCCGCTGGTCCATGAACGGGCTGCGCGCCGGTTGGCGCCATGAGGCCTCGTTCCGGCTGGAAGCCATGCTCACCGTAGTCCTTTTGCCCATTGGTTTGTGGGTCGGCCACGGTGCGCTGGAAAAGATCGCGCTGGTGTCCCCGGTGATCCTGGTGCTGTCGGTGGAACTGCTCAATTCGGCCATTGAGGCGGTGGTGGACAAGGTCAGCCCTGAATTCCACGAACTGGCCGGCAGGGCCAAGGACATGGGTTCGGCGGCGGTGTTCCTGCTGCTGGTGCTGGTGATGCTGTGCTGGGGGCTGATCCTAGGGCCGCGCTGGTTCGGCTAGCTCATCGGGCATCGTAGGATTGCGCGCTTTGTCGGGGGATGCTGCAATGGGGCCTCCACCGGATCGGAGCACTTCCATGAATGCCATGCGTGTAGTCGTCTTGTTACTGCTCGCCCTCGTACTTTCCGGTTGCGGCTACAACGCGATCCAGAAGCAAGATGAGGCGGTCAAGGCACAGTGGTCCGAGGTGCTCAACCAATATCAGCGCCGCGCGGACCTGGTGCCCAACCTGGTCAATACCGTAAAGGGTTATGCGGCGCATGAGGACAAGGTTTTCAGCGAGGTCGCCGATGCACGCTCGCGTGTTGGCAGCATCCAGGTCACCCCGGAGCTGGCGAACGATCCCGCGGCGCTGGCCAAGTTTCAGGCTGCGCAGGGTCAGTTGACGGGTGCGCTCTCGCGGCTAATGGCTGTCAGCGAAAGCTATCCGAACCTGAAGGCCGATGGCCTGTTCCAGAATCTGCAGGCGCAGCTGGAAGGCACTGAGAATCGCATCACCGTGGCGCGCAACCGCTATATCCAGGGTGTGCAGGATTACAACTCGCTGATCCGCACCTTCCCGAACAACCTCACCGCCAAAATGTTCGGCTACCAGGTGAAGCCGAACTTCACCGTAGAGAACGAGAAGGCCATCTCCACGGCACCAACGGTTGATTTCGGGTCGGGTACGCCGGCACCGGCTGCTCAGCCACCGGCCAGTCCGGCACCTGCCGCTTCGGCACACTGACATGATCCGGCGCTGGGTGCGCCTGTGGATGGTCCTGGCGATAGCGTTGCTGTCGCCGTGGCCGTCGCATGCCGACGATCTGCCTGCTGTTCCCACGCTCACACGCCACGTTACGGATCAGACGGGCACGCTGACGCCGCAGCAGATCGATCAGCTCGATACGCAGCTCGCCAGCTTGGAAAAGCAAAAGGGTGCGCAACTCGTCGTGCTGATGGTGGGCACCACGCAGCCCGACGATGTCGATGACTATTCGTTGCGTGTGGCCGAAGCGAACAAGCTCGGGCGCAAAGGCGTCGATGATGGCGTGTTGTTGTTTATCGCCAAGAACGATCGTCAGGTGCGTATTGAAGTTGGCTACGGACTGGAAGGCGCGATTCCCGATGCCGCCTGCGCTCGCATCATTCGCGAATACATCGCACCGAAGTTTCGCAATAACGATTATGCCGGTGGCATCAACGACGCCGTCGGCGCATTGACCCAGCTCATCAACGGCGAACCGTTGCCGCCGCCTGTGCAGGGCAACAACGTCGTGCGGCATGGGCAGGATCTGCAGGGCATCTTTTTCCTGGCGATATTCGCCGTGATCATCTTGCGCGGCATCTTCGGCCGCACAAGCGCGTTCGTGCGCGCGCCCTTGGGCGGCATTGTGATCGGCGGCTTGCTTTGGCTGCTGGCGTCGGCGGGTATCGGTATTTTGGGCGGCATTCTTGGCGGGCTCTTCATGCTGTTACCGGCCGGGGCAGGGCGTTCCATCGGTGGTGGTGGTTGGGGTGGATTCGGCGGCTGGGGCGGTGGCGGCGGCTTTGGTGGCGGTGG
>CAJCJD010000138.1 GCA_903970555.1 Vulcanimicrobiota bacterium | reverse complement strand
CGCCGCTGGCGATCGCCGCCATGGTGGAACCTGGTGAACCCGCCGCGCTGGCAGGTTTGCAGGGAGGCGACCGGATCGTCAGCGTCAACGGCACGGCCGTGACGAATTTCGAGGATCTCGGCAAGCAGATCACCGCTTCTGCAGCGAAGTCGCCAGCGCTATCGCTGGAGGTACTGCGCAACGGCAAGCCGATGCACTTCACGGTCACTGCGCGTATGGAATCGAAAGCGGCCGAGGCGCCGCACTGGGTTATCGGCGTTGAAGCCCCACACAGCGAAACGGCCATCCAGCATTACGGCCCGGCCAAGGCGCTTACCGCCTCGCTAGACCTTACCTGGCAGCGCACCGCCGAAACTTTCAACATGGTGAGCAAAATGCTCACTGGCGAGGCATCTACCAGTAACATCGCAGGTCCCATCGGTATTGCACAGATCGCCAACGCTGCCGCCCAGATGGGCCTGGATCGGTTCCTGGAATTCCTCGGCATGGTGTCGCTCAGCCTGGGCATCATGAACTTGCTGCCCATTCCAATCTTGGACGGCGGGCATTTGCTGTATTACCTTATCGAGCTGGTCAAGGGCAGCCCGGTCAGCGAACGGATCATGATCGCGGGCCAGTATGTGGGTATCGCCTTGCTGTTCACGCTGATGGGGTTGGTGTTCTACAACGATATCCATCGCATCATCCTGCCCTCGTGAGACGGATGCGCGCCGCCGACAACCTCGTGTTGCCTGTTGGCCGCGACCTCCCTATCGCGTGGCAACCCACCCGCAATATGCGGCACCCGGCTCTCTCTGGCCGGTCCTGCCTGGTGCGAGTGCGGATAAAAACACGAAGTCGGAATCACGCCGGCTTCAGAAAAAAATGTAGCGAGGCGGTCGGATCGGCCGCCTCGTCCGAATAACACAACGGAATCGACGATGAAGCGTATCGCCGCCCTGATCCTGCTTGCCTCCCTTTCTACGAGTGCGTTTGCACTCGATCCATTCGTCGTTTCCGATATCCGTATCGAGGGCCTCAACCGCATCTCGGCGGGCACGGTATTCAACTACCTCTCGATCAACAAGGGTGACCGCCTCACCAACGAAGAAGCCCAACAGGCCATTCGTGCGTTGTACAACACCAAGTTCTTCAGCGATGTCGAACTCGTGCGCGACGGCGACATCCTGGTGGTGAAGGTGGTGGAGCGCCCCTCCATCGCCAAGCTCACCATCCGCGGCAATAACGACATCAAGACCGATGACCTCAAGAAAGGCCTGAAGGAAATCGGCCTGACCGAGGGCGAGACCTTCGACCGTCTTGCGATCGATCGCGTGCAGCAAGAGCTGATCCGCCAGTACTACAACCGCGGCAAGTACAACGTGTCGGTGATTCCGCACGTCACCCAGCTCGACCGCAATCGCGTTGCCATCGACATCGAAATTCGCGAAGGCAAGGTCGCCAAGCTGAAGGAAGTGAACATCGTCGGCAATACGGCGTTCGCAACCAAGGACATCGAAGACAATTTCGAATCGGGCACAACCAACTGGCTGTCGTGGTATTCGAAGAACGACCAATATTCGCAGGACAAGCTCTCGGGCGACCTGAAGAAACTGCAGTCGTACTACATGGATCGCGGCTACGCCGACTTCGGTCTGGATTCCTCGCAGGTGACCATCTCGCCGGACAAGCGCGCGATGTACATCACCGCCGATGTGGTCCAGGGCGAGATCTACCACATCTCCGATACGCACCTGCTCGGCCAGTTGATCCTGCCGGAAGACACCCTGCGCAAGCTGGTATTCGTGCACAACGGCGATCTCTTCAATCGCGCGGCGATCGAGGCCACGTCAAACGCGATCAAGGCGCTGTTGGCGAACATCGGCTACGCCTTCGCCAAGGTCAACTCGGTGCCGAAGCTGGACAAGGACAAGCACACCGCCGATATCACCTGGTACATCCAGCCGGGCGCGCGCGTGTACGTGCGTCGCGTCATCTTCCAGGGCAATACCCGCACCGAAGACGATGTGCTGCGCCGTGAAATGCGTCAGCTCGAAGGCGCCTGGTACTCGCAGGCGGCCATCGACCGTTCGAAGATCCGCCTGCAGCAGCTGGGCTTCTTCAAGACCGTCACCATCGACAAGCAGGTGGTACCGGGCAGTGATGACGAAGTCGACTTGACAGTGAAGGTGGAAGAGCAGTCTGCCGGCAGCCTGACCTTCGGCGTGGGCTATTCGCAGTATTCGGGCATCATCCTGTCCAGCTCGGTGTCGCAGAACAACTTCCTCGGCACCGGCGACCGTTTCAGCGTTAGCGCCGAACGCAGCGATTACCTGACACAGATCAGTGCCGGCTACTACAACCCGTACCTCACCGACAACGCCATCGGCATCGGTTACAACGCCTCGTTCTCGCGCGCCGATTACAGTGACCTCGGTAGCCAGTACGCCAGCTACTCGAACAGCACCAAGTCGTTCTCCACCACGCTTGGGTTCCCGGTCACCGACTTCGACCGCCTCAGTGGCACGCTAGGCATCGGTAGTACCAAGATCAACACCTATGCCGGTTATACGCCACAGGTCCTGGTGGACTACATCAACGCGTTGGGTCACGAGACCATTCATACCTGGACAGGCTCGCTCGCCTGGGTGCATGACACGCGTAACTCTTACTGGGCGCCGACGCACGGTGGACAGCTCACGGCCACAGTTAGTGCTGCTTTACCCGGCTCCACCGTGCGGTACTGGACCTTCAACGGCGAAGCGAACCACTACTGGCCGATCGGTAAGGGCTTTGTGTTGTATCTGGACGGCAAGGTCGCCTACGGCGACACCTATGGGAGCCAGACCTATGAGGCCACCACACAGGACAAGGTATACACGGCGGGACAGTCCATAGCGTTCCCATTCTGGATGAATTTCTACGCGGGTGGCGTGACCGACCTGCGCGGTTTCCAGGACAACACCCTCGGTCCGCGTGCCTGCGCTGGTGCGGATGCCAACGGTGCTCCGATCAAGCCATTCCCGAACGGTTACTGCCAGGGCAGCACGTACTCTTACGCACAGCCAATCGGTGGTGCGTTCAAGGTGCTGGGCACGACCGAGCTCTACCTGCCGCTGCCGTTCCTCAAGGACATCAATACGGCGCGCGTCTCGTTGTTCATGGACGTCGGCCAAGCCTACGCCAACATCCAGAACTTCAGCACCAAAACACTCGATGCCTCCGCCGGTGTTTCTCTGCACTGGCAGGCACCGATTGGCCCGCTGATCATCAGCCTTGGCTTCCCGTTCCGCACACAGCCTGGCGACAGCGAGTACACCGAGCGCATTCAGTTCACCTTCGGCAGCCAGTTCTAATCAGAACGGCTGTACTCGGTCCGCAGGGACTGCCAAAGAAAGCGCGGCCATGCCGCGCTTTCTTTTAGATCCGCAAAATACTGCGCGCAGCGGGGGTTGACCCCCTACAATGCGCCGGATGCCGGGGAACCTTGCATGAGTCCTATTCAATACAGCGTGGCTGAACTTGCCCAACGCTTCGCTCTTGAGTTCAAGGGTGACGGCGCGCGCGTCATCGATGGTGTCGGCACGCTATCCGGCGCTGGCCCGAGTCAATTGAGCTTCCTGTCCAATAGCAAATATGCCGCGCAATTGGCCGCGACGCGGGCAGGCGTCGTCGTGCTCAATAGCGATGCCGTGGATAGCTGCCCAACCTCGGCGCTGATCGCGCGCGATCCTTATGTCGCCTATGCCCACATCGCTGCGTTGTTCGAGCGTTTGCCGGCTGCGGCACAAGGCGTACATCCGAGTGCAGTTGTAGCACCTGGGGCGCACGTGAGCGCCACAGCAAGCATCGGTGCCTGCTGTGTCATCGAAGACGGCGCCATCGTCGAAGACGGCGCAGTGCTGGGGCCTCATTGCATCATCGGCCCCGACTGCACTGTCGGCGCGCAATCGCGACTGGTCGCCCGCGTCACCTTGGTCACGCGTGTGACTCTGGGTAAGCGCGTGCTGGTACATCCCGGCGCGGTCATCGGTTCGGACGGATTCGGCCTGGCATTCGACCGCGACCATTGGGTCAAGCTGCCGCAATTGGGTGGTGTGCGCATCGGCGACGATTGTGAAATCGGCGCGAACACCACCATCGACCGTGGCGCGCTGGACGACACCGTGCTGGAAGAAGACGTGCGGCTGGATAACCAGATTCAGGTCGCCCACAACGTTTACATCGGCGCGCACACCGCCATGGCGGGCTGTGCGGCAGTGGCTGGCAGTGCGAAAATCGGCCGCTATTGCATGATTGGCGGCAACGCCGGCGTGCTGGGGCATCTTGAAGTGGCCGACCGCGTTACCATTACGGCCAAGAGCCTGGTGACACATTCGATTAGGGAGGCCGGCGAGTATTCCTCCGGCGTGCCGCTGCAGGAAAACCGTCAGTGGCGCCGCAATGCTGCGCGCTTCAAGCATCTGGATGAATACGTGCGCCGACTTTCGGCGCTGGAAAAGGACAATAACGATGACTGACAATAACGCTTCGATCGCGCTGCCGGTGACTGTGGAGCAGATTCAGCAACTGCTGCCGCACCGCTACCCGTTCCTGCTGGTCGACCGCGTGATCGAGATCGTGCCGGATCAAAGTGTGGTGACGCTTAAGAACGTGACCATCAACGAGCCGTTCTTCAACGGACACTTTCCCGGCCACCCGGTGATGCCTGGTGTATTGATCGTCGAAGCCATGGCTCAATCGGCCGGCTTGTTGACCCAGCTCAGCGAACGTATGAAGGGCAATTCGGCCAGCTCGCTTTTTTATCTGGCCAAGGTCGACAACGCGCGCTTCAACGCGCCCGTGGTGCCCGGCGATCAGTTGCGCATGGAAGTACGCCTAAAGCGCCTCTTGCGCAGCATGGGCCTGTTTGAAGCGCGCACGCTGGTCGATGGCAAGGAAGTGGCAAGTTGCGAATTGATGTGCGCCGCGAGGGCTGGAAAATGATCCACCCGACCGCGCAGATCGATCCGACTGCAGTCATCGGTGCCAATGTACGCATCGGCGCCTACACGGTTATTGGTGCCGATGTGCATATCGGCGAAGGCACCATCATCGGGCCGCATGTCGTCATCGAAGGGCCCACGCGAATCGGGCGCGACAACCGCATCGCGCAGTTCGCTTCGCTGGGCGGCGATCCGCAAGACATGAAATTCAACGGTGAGCGCACCGAGCTGATCATCGGCGATCGCAACCTGATCCGCGAATTCGTCACGATCAATCGCGGCACCGGTGAAGGCAGCGGCGCTACGCGTATCGGCAATGACAACTGGCTGCTTGCCTACGTGCACGTTGCGCACGATTGCACGATCGGCAATCACACCATCTTCTCCAATTACTCGGCCCTCGCCGGTCACGTTGAAGTTGGTGATTGGACAGTGTTTTCCGGCTATTCGGGCGCGCATCAGTTCTGCAAGATCGGCGAACACGCTTTTATTGCGATGGGTTGCCTGTTGGGCGCTGACGTACCGCCGTTCCTGATGATGGCGAACGACCAGGGTGGTCGTCCGCGCGGATTGAACACCACGGGCCTTAAGCGCCGCGGTTTTGAGCCCGAACGCATCACAGCAATCAAACGCGCCTATCGCACGCTCTACACCTCGGGCCTGCCCCTTGCCGAAGCGCGCGAGCAATTGGCTGAACAAGCGAAAGAGAGTGAGGACGTGCGTGCCATGCTCGAATTTCTCGATCGCAGCGAGCGTGGGCTGGCACGTTGACGTTGATATGCGTCCCGCATATCAACAAATCAAATATGGGCTTTGCTCGACATGTCCGATGACGCCAACAGCCCCCTAATCGCCATCATCGCCGGTGAAGATTCCGGCGATCAGCTCGGCGCGGATCTGATCGTGGCACTGCGCAAGCGTTATCCGCACGCGCGCTTCGCCGGCATCGGCGGCAACCGCATGCAGCAGCAAGGTTTCGACTCCTGGTACGACATACGCGAACTTTCGCTGTTCGGTTTCGCCGAAGTCGTCAGTCACCTCCCGCGCCTGCTCAAGTTGCGCAAGGAACTGGTCGCACGACTTATCGCCGAAAAGCCCATCGTGGTGATCGGCATCGATGCGCCCGATTTCAATCTCGGTGTCGAGCAGCGCCTAAAAAAAGCTGGTTTGCGCACCGTGCACTACGTCAGCCCGTCGATCTGGGCATGGCGTGAAAACCGTGCGGAAAAAATCGGTCACAGCGCCAGCCGCGTGCTGTGCCTGTTTCCGATGGAACCACCCATCTACGCCAGGCATGGCATCGACGCACGTTTCGTCGGCCACCCGTTGGCAGATCGCTTTCCGCTGGTCTCCGATCGCATACCCGCGCGACGCGCGCTGCAGCTACCGCTGGATGTACCTGTACTCGCGGTGTTGCCCGGCAGCCGCCATTCCGAAATCGAACGACTTGGCCCACCGTTCCTGGATGCCGCGCGACGTGTTGCCGCTGCACTGCCAGGCCTGCGCGTCGTGATTCCCGCCGCCAATGCACGCGCGCTCGCCACGCTCAAGACCATGCTGGCACGCGGCCCCCACGATGAAATGATGCCGACGCTGCTCGATGGCCACGCGCACGAAACGATGCTGGCCGCCGACGTCGTATTGCTCGCCTCGGGCACCGCTACGCTCGAAGCGATGCTGGCGAAACGGCCCATGGTGGTCGGCTATCGCGTATCGCCTGTTAGCTATCGCATCGCACGCATGCTGAACATGCTCAAGACCGATGTGTATGCACTGCCAAACATCCTCGCCCGCGCCTGTGGCATGGGCAAGGATGCGATGCTCGTGCCCGAATTTATGCAAGACAACTGCACCGCTGCAAAGTTGGCCGCGGCCACGCTTGAACTGTTTCGCGACAGCGATCGGCGTGGCGCGATCGTGGCGGCGTTCGAACAATTGCATGAGACCTTGCGTGGCGATTTGCACGGCCGTGCCGGCGATCACGCTGCGGCGGCCATCGCTGAGCTGCTGGATGCCCCAGCCTCCAACGTACGATGAGATAAGCCTTGCATGGCGGCAAAAGCAGAAACAAAAAACGCGTTTGTTGCCGGCGTCGATGAAGCAGGTCGCGGCCCATTAGCGGGGCCAGTCGTCGTCGCTGCGGTGGTGCTCGATCCATCGCGGCCTATCGATGGACTGAACGACTCCAAGAAACTCAGCGAAGCGCGCCGCGAGCGACTTTATCCACTGATCCTAGAGCGCGCGCTGGCGCACTGCGTGGTGATCATCGAGCCGGAAGAAATCGATCGCCTGAATATCTTCCAGGCCACCATGGCCGGTATGAGCCGCGCGGTGGCAGGCCTCGCATTGACCGCAACCGAAGCGCTGATCGACGGCAATCATCTACCGAAGGATCTGCCCTGCGCCGGCCGCGCCATTGTCGGCGGCGATGCGCTTGAGCCGGCCATCAGCGCCGCATCGATCCTGGCCAAGGTGAGTCGCGACCGGTTGATGGTAGCGATGGAAGCGCAGCATCCGGGTTACGGTTTCGCCGTGCACAAAGGCTATCCCACGCCCGCTCATCTGGCGGCGCTTGAACTCCTGGGCCCGTGCATTCAGCACCGCCGCAGCTTTGCACCGGTGAAGCGATTGTTGGATCAGGGACAACTGTTCTGAATCGAATGCCGGCCTGCTTTCGTATTCGTTCATCCAGCCATGCCACCTTTCCTATTGCGCGCGCATCCAAGCAGGCATGGAATAGAACCGCAAAGCCGCTGCGACAGACTGCACGCACTGACTCGGCGGCTACTCCGCACGGACGCTACCGTCAGCTGCCCGATGCCACCATGCTCGTGGAAGATCCACGTCGCGTCACACGCAACGGGCTTTTAGGAGAGTGCCATGATGCTTCCTTTCCGCCGCCGCCCAACAACATCACAAACGTCACTCAACGACGCGACCGTCAAAGCCCCCAACGCCCCATCCGATAGTGTCCAGACCAGTCCACGTCACCTCGATTACGACCTTCAGCCGCTGACAGTGGAAAGCCTCTCGCACTACATCGAACCGGTTGTCGACGATGAACGGTTCCGCGTGCACTGATCGTGCAACGGCAGTAGCCCGTCTCAACGACCGGGATGGGCCTGCTGGCCGGGGGTGAGGCACCGGTGCCTCGCCTTAAGAATGCTTGTGCAGCAAGCGCTTAGCTCCGGATGTAACCCGCCGTATCGCATCCTGGCTCCTGCTCGCATGTCAATTCTTGCCCGCTCGAGGGCACACCGCTAGGCTGAGGCATTGCTTCGCGTGCGAGCCATGCCTCTCCGTTTCGCTCATCTGCATCTGCACAGCGAGTATTCGCTGGTCGACTCGACCATCCGCATCAAGGCGCTGGTCGAAGCTTGCGTGCGCGACGGCGTCGCGGCGGTAGCGCTTACCGACGAATGCAACATGTTCGCGCTGGTGAAGTTCTACAAGGCCTGCAGCGCAGCTGGCATCAAGCCGATCGGCGGTTGCGATCTGTGGATCAGCGCGCCGGATGACCCGCGCCCGTGGCGTCTCACCTTGCTATGCCAGAACCGCGAGGGTTATCTCAATCTGTCGCGCCTGGTGTCGCGTGCATGGGGTGAAGGTCAGCATGGCGGCCGCGCACTCGTCGATGCGGCGTGGTTAACCGCCGAGGCATCCTCGGGTTTGATTGCGCTGCTCGGGCGCGATAGCGAGATCGGCCGGATCGCCGTCAATCAAGGCACCGGCAATGCCGGCTCGCGTTTGCACACCTTGATGCAGCTTTTTCCCGACCGCCTGTACCTGGAGCTGACCCGCTGCGGCCGCGAGGGTGAAGAAGCCTGGAACAACGCGGCGCTGACGCTTGCCACCGAGCTGGATTTACCGGTTATCGCCAGCAACGACGTGCGCTTTCTCAAGCAGACCGATTTCGAGGCGCACGAAGCACGCGTGTGCATCAACCAGGGCCGGGTACTGGCCGATCCGAAACGTCCGCGCGACTACAGCGAGCAGCAATACCTGAAGTCGCCGGTCGAAATGTCCGCGCTGTTCGCGGATATTCCCGAAGCACTCGACAACACAGTCGAGCTGGCCAAACGCTGCAATCTCGAACTGACCTTCGGCACCTACTTCCTGCCCGACTTTCCGGTGCCGGAAGGTCACGATCTGGCCAGCTATATCCGCGAGATCTCGCGCGAAGGCCTGAAGGAACGCCTTGCCCTTGCCCCACTGGCCGCCGGTTACACGCTGGCCGATTACGAAGCGCGCCTGGAACGCGAGCTGGACGTCATCATCAAGATGGGCTTTCCCGGCTACTTCCTGATCGTGGCGGACTTCATCAACTGGGGTAAGCAGAACGGCATTCCCGTTGGACCAGGCCGTGGTTCGGGCGCGGGTTCGCTGGTGGCGTGGGTGCTTAAGATCACCGATCTGGATCCGCTGCAGTTCAACCTGCTGTTCGAGCGCTTCCTCAATCCCGAACGCGTATCGATGCCGGACTTCGACATCGACTTCTGCATGGATCGCCGTGACGAAGTGATCGACTACGTCTCGCGCAAATACGGCCGCGATCACGTCAGCCAGATCATCACCTACGGCTCCATGGCCGCGAAGGCGGTGCTGCGCGATTCCGGTCGCGTGCTCGGCATGGGCTACAACGCAGTCGATCGCATCGCGAAACTGATTCCGCCTCGCCCGCTTGATCTCACTTTGTCCGATGCGCTTGGCCGCTCGGAAAAATCGCAGAAAGAACCCGACCGCGTGGTGAAGGAATTCTGCGAGCTGTACCAGCAGGATGAAGAAGCCAAGTCGCTGATCGATCTTGCGCTGAAACTTGAAAACCTCACGCGCAACGCCGGCAAGCACGCCGGTGGCGTGGTGATCGCACCCACACCGCTCACCGATTTCGCGCCGCTGTATTGCGAAGCGGGCGGTGGTGGCGTGGTGACGCAGTACGACAAGGACGACGTGGAAGCCGTCGGCCTGGTGAAGTTCGACTTCCTCGGCCTGCGCACACTCACCATCATCGATTGGGCGGTCAAAGCGATCAACGTGCGCCGCGAGCAAGCCGGCGAAGCGCCGCTGGATATCGCCGCACTACCACTGGATGATCCGGCCCCGTACGAACTGCTCAAAAAAGCGCAGACCGTCGCCGTGTTCCAGCTCGAATCCTCCGGCATGCAACGCATGCTCAAGGATGCCAAGCCCGACCGCTTCGAAGACATCATCGCGCTGGTGGCGTTGTACCGCCCCGGCCCGATGGACCTGATTCCCAGCTTCGTCGCGCGTAAGCATGGCCGTGAGGAAGTGGAATACCCCGATCCACGCGTCGAACCTATTCTGAAAGAGACCTACGGCATCATGGTCTATCAGGAGCAGGTGATGCAGATGGCGCAGATCGTGGGCGGTTATTCGCTCGGCGGCGCCGACCTGCTGCGCCGTGCGATGGGCAAGAAAAAGCTCGAGGAAATGGCCAAGGAACGCGCCAAGTTCCGCGAAGGCGCTGCCAAAGACGGCCTCACCGGCGACAAGGCCGATTCCATCTTCGACTTGATGGAAAAATTCGCGGGCTACGGCTTCAACAAATCGCACGCCGCCGCCTACGCACTGGTCTCCTATCAAACCGCGTGGCTGAAGGCGCACTACCCCGCCGAGTTCATGGCCGCGACGATTTCGTCGGACATGGACAACACCGACAAGGTGGTGACTTTCCTTGACGAATCGCGCGCGATCAAGCTGACGGTCTTGCCGCCGGATGTGAACGCGTCGAATTTCATGTTCGTCGCGGTCGAGCCCAAGGTGATCCGCTACGGACTCGGCGCTATTAAAGGTGTGGGTCAGGGGGCGTGTGAATCCATTGCCGAGGAACGGCGCAAAGGCGGTGCGTACAAGGACCTCGCCGATTTCTGCCGCCGCGTCGATCCCAGCAAGCTCAATCGCCGCGTGTTGGAAGCCCTGATCCTATCTGGCGCGCTCGACGCCCTGGCGCCTACCCGCGCCAGCCTGATGCTGCAGCTGCCCGATGCGATCAAGGCCGCCGAGCAACACCTGCGCGACCGCCAGTCCGGCCAGAACGACATGTTTGGCGCCGCGATGGGCGCTGCTGCGCCGGTGGTTCACGTCGAACTGGCCACCGCACCCGAATGGCCGCTGGAGCAAAAGCTGCAAGGCGAGCGCGACACGCTCGGGCATTACCTCTCCGGCCATCCCACGGACCCGTGGCGCGAGGAACTGGCACAGCTGGCTACCTGCCCTCTTG
The DNA here is from genome assembly GCA_903970555.1 of Vulcanimicrobiota bacterium. Taxonomy (GTDB): domain Bacteria; phylum Pseudomonadota; class Gammaproteobacteria; order Xanthomonadales; family Rhodanobacteraceae; genus Dyella_B. The sequence continues at coordinate 6,366 of CAJCJD010000138.1, read as the reverse complement.
GCGAGATCGCCGACCGCTACCAGCCGCCCAGGCCGCGCAGAAACGATGGCGACGACGGCAACCGCTTCCGCCGTGGCCCCGATACACCGTGGACCGTCGCCGGCATGGTCACCGCGGTGCGCAAGCGCGGCGATAGCGACGCCTTCGTGCGGCTGGAAGATGGCACCGGCGTCATCGAAGTGAGCTTCTTCGGCGAGCTCTACCAGCAGGTGGCTCCGCTGCTCACCCGTGATGAGTTGCTGGTGGTTGAAGGTGGCCTGCGCATCGACGACTTCTCCGGCGGTGGCTTTCAGGTGCGTGCGCGCAGCGCGTATACGCTGGGCGACGCCTGCCGCCGCTATGCGCGCCTGCTGCGGGTGAAGATCAACGGCATCGGTCCCGATTTCATCACGCAACTGCGACACGCCCTGGCCGGCCACCGGGGCGGCCGCGCCAGCGTGGTGCTTAGCGGCTATCACAACGCCAGTGCGCAGGCCGATTTCGAGCTGGGGGAAGACTGGCAGGTGAATGCCATTCCCGAACTGCTGCGCACGGTTCGCGGCATGCCCGGGGTGCTGGCCGCCGGTGTGCGGCTTGTTAAGACCAGCAATGGGGAATAAAGACCGTCACGGTGGCACGCTACGCTCGCCGGACGCCCATACGGTCCCGTTCCCGCCTTTTTGGCCGGCCCGGTATACTGCCCCGCTTCTGTGCCACCACGTGCCCGAATGAATCCCAATTTTCTCGATTTCGAACAACCGATTGCCGAGCTGGAGGCCAAGATTGAAGAGCTCCGGCATGCCAGCCATGGCCAGTCGTTCAATATCGACGAAGAGGTCGGCCGCCTGCGCGAGAAGCTCAAGGTCAAAACGGCCGACATCTTCCGCAATCTGACGCCTTGGCAGGTCACGCAGCTGTCGCGGCATCCGGCGCGCCCGTACACGCTCGATTACATCGGCGTGATCTGCGATGAGTTCCACGAACTGGCAGGCGATCGCGCATACGCCGACGACGCCGCCATCGTGGGTGGCCTGGGCCGTATCAACGGCCGCTCGGTGGTCATCATTGGCCATCAGAAAGCGCGCGACACCAAGGGCAAGGTACGCCGCAATTTCGGCATGCCGCGCCCCGAGGGTTATCGCAAGGCACTGCGCCTGATGAAGCTGGCAGAACGTTTCAAACTGCCATTGTTCACCCTGATCGACACCCCCGGCGCGTATCCGGGCGTCGGCGCGGAAGAACGCGGCCAGAGCGAAGCCATTGCACGCAACTTGCTGGAGATGGCGGAGCTGAAAGTGCCGATCATCTGCACCGTGATCGGTGAGGGCGGATCGGGCGGCGCACTGGCCATTGGTGTGGGCGATCGCACGGTCATGCTGCAGTATTCGACCTATTCGGTGATTTCACCCGAAGGTTGTGCATCGATCCTGTGGAAGAGCGCGGAAAAGGCCAAAGACGCCGCTGAAGCACTGGGCCTGGTCGCACCACGCCTGCTGGAGCTCGGCCTGGTCGACAAGGTCGTGCGCGAACCGCTGGGCGGCGCACACCGTAATCCGCGCTCCATGGCTATCCGTCTGAAAGCCGTGCTGATGAACCAGCTCGACGAGCTGGAAGCCCTGCCCGTTCCCGAACTGCTCGAACAGCGCTACCAGCGCCTGCGCGGCTACGGCGCATACCAGGAATAACTGGCACCCTTTCGGCTTTTACTGAAGAATCGCCAGGTATCTCACTCACGCGATTCTTCCATGCAGGCTCATTCCCTTTTGCGCCGCGCTCTCGTCGTCGCGGCAATCACATGTGCTGCCAACGTTTCGGCGCAGGCGCTGCCGGTGCAAGCCGATGCAGCCGAGGCACACACCGCCAAAGCCTTCGAAACGGCGCGTCAGCAAGGCCCGCTCGCGCTGCACGCGTTTCTCGCCACCATGCCCAAGGGCGGTGATCTGCACAATCACCTCAGCGGTGCGATTTATGCCGAATCATGGATCTCCCAGGCCGCCGCTGATGGCTTGTGCGTGGACATCGCCACATCGAGTCTGCTCGACAAGAGCACTTCTCGCGCACCGAACTGTGCAAGCGGCCAACGCTCTGCCGCCGATGCGCTGAGCGACCAGCATTTGTACGACGCGCTGGTGGACGCATTCTCCATACGCAGCTTTGTGCCCTCCGCTGGCCATTCGGGCCACGATCAATTCTTCGACACGTTCGGCCGTTTTCAGGCCGTCACTCCGCAACAGCACATGGGCGACTGGCTCAACGAGGTGAGCGCACGCGCCGCCACGCAGAACGAGCAATACCTGGAACTGATGGTGACGCCGCCCTTCGCGCACGCCAAGGAACTCGCACACACCCTAGGCTGGCAAGCCGATTTCGACGCCATGCGGCGGCAACTGCTTGCGCATGGATTGAAAGATGAATTGACTGTCGACGAGCGACTGCTCACTCAGGCGTTGGCCGAACGCAAGCGCCAGCAACATTGCGATAGCAAACAAGCCGACGCTGGCTGCGCGGTGCAGATTCGCTTCCTGTATCAGGTGCTGCGCGGTGCAGCACCGGAACGCGTGTTCGCGCAAACGCTACTTGGTTTTGAGCTGGCCTCTGTCGATTCGCGCTGGGTCGGCATCAACTTCGTGATGCCCGAAGACGGCTATCTGTCGATGCGCGACTACAGCTTGCAGATGCACATGCTCGACTACTTGCACCGCCTGTATCCGAAGGTGCACATCAGCCTGCATGCCGGCGAACTTGCTCCTGGCCTGGTGCCACCGGATGGACTGCGCTTCCACATCCGCCAGGCGGTGGAGATCGCTCACGCCGAACGTATCGGCCATGGCGTCGACGTGATGTACGAAGACCACCCCGAGACACTATTGGATGAAATGGCCACCCACCACGTAATGGTAGAAATCAATCTCACCAGCAATGACGTTATCCTCGGCGTAAGCGGAACAAATCATCCTCTGCCGCTTTACTTGAAGCACGGTGTGCCGGTGGCATTGTCTACCGACGATGAGGGCGTCTCGCGCATCGACCTCACTCACGAATACGTGCGCGCTGCGGAAGACTTCGGACTCGACTATCCAACGCTAAAACAGCTGGCGCGCAATAGCCTCACCTACAGTTTCCTGCCCGGCGAAAGCCTGTGGACGACCAAAGCTTGCCAGGGCGAGACGCTAGGCGACAGTCAACCAGGCACCAGCTGCCAACGATTTCTGGCTAGTAGCGAGAAAGCCACGTCGCAGTGGGAATTGGAGCGTCGCCTGCATACCTTTGAAGAAACACACTGAGCATGACGCATTGGCGATACCATCGCGCTACCGCCACCGGGAGCCGCCTGCATGGCTAGTGACAGCACCAAGCTCGCCGTCCTGATCGATGCCGATAATGCACAACCGACGATCGCCGAAGGTCTCCTGGCCGAAGTAGCGAAGTACGGTACCGCGCATGTGAAGCGCGCCTATGGCGACTGGACCAGCAATCATCTGAAGGGCTGGAAGGATCAGTTGCTCACACAGTCGATCCAGCCGATCCAGCAGTTCGGTTACACCAGCGGCAAGAACGCCACCGACTCGGCGATGATCATCGATGCGATGGACCTGCTTTACTCCGGTCGCTTCGACGGCTTCTGTATCGTTTCCAGCGACAGCGATTTCACACGACTGGCCGCACGCATTCGCGAATCGGGATTGATCGTCTACGGCTTCGGCGAACGCAAAACGCCGGAGCCCTTCGTCGCCGCCTGCGACAAATTCATCTATACCGAAATTCTCAGTGCGAAACCCGACGAGGAACAACCGCTCAAACCGCGCACGCGTGCGCAGCTGAAACAGGACAGCGGGCTGCTCAATCTATTGCGCAACGCCATCGATGCCGCATCGGATGATGAAGGCTGGGCGGGACTCGGCGGCGTGGGTTCGATTATCACCAAGCAGCGCCCGAACTTCGACTCGCGCAGCTACGGCTACGGCAAGCTGAGCGAGTTGATCGATGCCATCGACCTGTTCGAGATGGACCGACGCAGCCCGGGCGATGGACGTCCCAAAGTGATTTACGTGCGTAACAAGAATAAAACCGGTGGCGCGTGAGCAACACGTTGCTGCTTGAGACGCTGCAACAAGCGTTGCATGCGCATCCAGAAGGCCCCCTCTGTGTCGCCTACAGCGGCGGCCCGGATTCCACTGCACTGCTCCATGCACTCGCAAGCCTGCCCGTTGCGCGCGCATACGGCTTGCGCGCACTGCACATCGATCATGGCTTGCATCCGGATAGCGCCAGTTGGGCGGTGCATTGCCAAACATTCAGCGCTACGCTCGACGTCGTGTGCGACGTGTTTCATGCCGATGTGGATCGACTTGGCGGCATCGGCCTGGAAGCCGCCGCACGACATGCACGTTATGCCATCTTCGCCCAGCATCTGCGCACGGGTGAGCGACTGCTGCTGGGACATCATCAGGATGACCAGGTGGAAACCGTGCTATTGAAGCTGCTGCGCGGCGCGGGACCGGAGGGGCTTGGTGGCATGCGCTCGCAACGCCCGCTTGGCCAAGGGATGGTGTGGCGGCCGCTGCTTGGCCTGCCGCGACGCGTCTTGCGCGATTACGTCGATCGACAGCAGTTGCCGCACATCAACGATCCCTCCAACGACGACAGGCGTCTGGGGCGCAATCATCTACGTCATGACATCCTGCCGCTCTTGAAAACGCATTGGCCACAAGCCAAGGCGTCGATCATCCAGAGCGCCGCACTATGCCGCGCAGCGGCCGACACCTTGCAACAAGATTGGCTTGCCGCGCTCGAAACTCTGCGCGACAACGCAACCAACAGCCTGGACGCGCGCGGCTGGCTCGCGTTGCCGGCAGCGCTGCGTGATCCGTTGCTGGCCTACTGGCTGCACGCACAAGGCCTGCCCGCACCAACGACGGTGCAACGCCATCAGATCGAGCGCCAATGCACCGCGCAGGACGGCCAATTGCCGTGCATCCGTTGGCCCGGCGCCGAACTGCACGTCTGGAAAAACCGTTTCTGGGCGATGACGCCGCGCAACGAACCCGATTCGATGCACGAGCTGCCCTGGCAAGGCGAGCCGCTACAACTTCCCGATCGCGGTCTGCTAACGCTGGAGCCAGCAGTACGCCTACCCCTGACCTTGCACGTGCGCTGGCGCCGCGGCGGCGAACGACTCAAACCCGTTGGCGACCGACATACCCGCGACCTGCGTTCGCTGTTTCAAACCGGGGCCATTCCCCCGTGGCAACGCGAAGCGTGCCCGTTGCTGTACGAGGGTGACGAACTCATTGCGGTCGCCGACCGCTGGCTGAGTGCGCGCGCTGAAGCAATTTTTCAGCAGGCCGGCGGCCACCCGCGATGGCAGCCAGGTCGTTAGGTCCGACAACAGCTCCTCAACGCGTTAAGACTCCGGTCTCGTCTCGTTTGGCATCGGCTGGCGTGCCTGCACAGCAGCCGCGCCCATCACTCTGCGATTGACGAAATACATCAACCCAAACGACACCAGCGTAGTGCACACCAACACATCGCCCAGCATGTCGAAATGCAACAGCCGGCCTCCGTCCAACTGTTTCACGAGCATCCCGCCCAGCATCGCGGCAAACCCACCCGACACCTGCTGCAACGAGGAACTGATCGACATGTACGCACCGCGATCGGTGGGCTTGGGCAATGCCGACATCAACGCCGACGACGAGATCATGCGCGAGAAAATGCCAATCTGCAGTAGCGCACTCACCACGATCAGCATCCATAGCGACACATTCGACAGACGCGTATAGACCAGCACCATCACGATGGTCGCCGCACACCCGAACGCGAACACGCGGTACTTGCCGAAGGCATCGCTAGCGCGCCCGATTAACGGCCCCGCCACCGCTGACACCAAGCCTGTCACCAGATACACCAGCGACAACCGTTCCACCGGAATACCCACGTTGTGCACCAGAAACAACGTGGAATACGGCATCAACATGAACCCGCCCATGGTCAGCAACGCCGTCGTGGCGAAGCCCATCAGATAGGAGCGAGTAGTGAGCGTGTGCAGCAGGTGATGCAGCGGCTTTTTGTCCGTGCGCAGCGCCAGGTGTGCATTCACCGGACGCAAACGTCCCAGGATCGCGCCACCGATCACGGCGCATACCGTCACGATCATGAAAAACGGTGCATTCCAGCCCCAACGGCTGGACAACTCCAAGCTCAACGGCAAACCCAGTACGGTGCTGGCCGCAAACGCCGACTGGATATAGCCCATCACGCGTCCGCGCATCGATAGTGGAAACAAATCGGTGACAACCGCCATGGAGGCCGCCCCCACCACGCCCGCGAACAAGCCCGTCACCATGCGCGCAAGCAACAATGTCGCATAGGTGTGGGCGAGCGCGC
>CAJCJD010000137.1 GCA_903970555.1 Vulcanimicrobiota bacterium | reverse complement strand
CTCCCGTCCAGCGCCCGAACAGTTGCGCGAGTATCACTCGCACCGATAAGCGTGGGCAGGACGAGAGGGCTCTCGACCCTTCCTACTCTAATCGGAGTTCGATCATGACGGCAGTGGGTATTGATGTCAGCAAATCGGTGTTGGACGTGGTCGTGGACGGTCAGAGCGCGGTGCGTCGATTCCCCAACACGTCGGCCGGCGTGGCGCGGCTGGTCCGACAGCTGAGTCAATACGAAGCGGTCCGTATCGTGGTGGAAGCCACCGGCGGCTATGAGGAAGCAGTACTGGGCGCCTGTGCGCAGGCAGGGATGTGGATAGCGCGCGTCAACCCGCGCCAAGCCAGAGACTTCGCCAGGGCCACCGGTCAACTGGCCAAAACCGATGGTATCGATGCGCGCATGTTGGCCGAGATGGCCACGGTCTTTCATGCCCGACTGCGCCGCTATGAGCCCAGGGAAGCCTGGCAAGACGAACTAAGAGCGTGGCTGCGTCGGCGCCATCAGGTCATGGATGCCATCCAGCGTCAGCGACAACACATGGACATGGCGTTGCCCGCCATCCGAACGCTGGCGAACAAAACAACGGTCACGCTGCGAAAGGAACTGACCGCCATAGACAACGCCATGCAGACATTGCTCAACGCCCATGTCACCCCGGCACTGCAATCGGCCAAGGGATTAGGGCCGATCTTCCAAGCGACCGCGCTGGCACTGTTGCCTGAATTGGGACACCTCTCGCGTCAGCAGATCGCCAAGCTGGTGGGTGTGGCGCCGTTGAATCGCGACAGCGGGCAAACGCAAGGCAAACGACACATCTATGGCGGCCGATCGCCCATGCGCATCGCGCTCTACATGGCAACGCTGTCGGCGGTGCGCTGGGATCCGCGCATGCGCGAGCACTATCAACAGCTTCGTCAGCGCGGGAAAGTGGCCAAGGTGGCCTTGGTAGCCTGTATGCGCAAGTTGCTGACCATCGTCAATGCACGACGCAGGGACGAGCTTAGACTAGCTACTCGATGCACTCAGCTCGCTTGATCGATAGCGTTGCGGCAAGACAGTTGCTGAGTTAAGTGGCGCGCGGTACGCGCGTCCGCTTGAATGAATAGTTAGGAACTTACGGGATGTGTTGTTGCCCAGATGAGGACAACAAACCCCAGCATATATATAAAAAACCAGACACGCATGACGTTAACTTGGAAGGAAAGTGAGCCATCCTCAAGGGTGTCAGGCTCACGAGTGAACAAGAATTTGAGAAAGCGAAAATTGGAGCGGAGATTGTTGTTGAGGAAAAGCGAAGGTTTGCCCATCTCTTCATACTTGACAGGATGCCGCGTTGCCAACGCTCGAAACAGAAACCACACCATTACGAGCCAAATTACGGCCATGGCAAATAAGGGAAAGAAAAGCATTGTCATAAGTGCAGAATCCATAAGCCCCCCCCCTAACTCTAATTCGACCCCAAAAGTGGGGTGTTGCACAGAGTATGCGGGCAATCGCCTGGGCCCAACAAGCGGCCAATTCTTACGTTGAATCAGGCAATTAGGTGGGTGCCTATGGTTGGCTGTTGGGCCAGGATAACTTTGTTATCAGGCATTTTTGAGGGTGTATGAGTTACGCGGGCGAAAGTGGGGGTGTAACGGAGGGGAGGGCGCCTCGTTTGATGGAGCAGGTGAGGGCGAGGATGCGGCTTAAGCATTACAGCTTGCGCACGGAGCAGGCTTACTCGGTGTGGATTCGACGCTTCATTGTTGCCAACGGCAAACGTCATCCGCGGGATATGGGGGCGGTGGAGGTGGAACGGTTTCTAAGCATTTTGGCGACTGAAGGTCGGGTGGCGGCGGGAACTCAGAATCAAGCGTTGTCGGCGCTTTTGTTTTTGTATCGGGAGGTGCTTGGCATCGAGCTGCCGTGGATGGAGACGATTGTGCGGGCCAAGCGGCCGCAACGTGTGCCGGTGGTGCTGTCGCGTGATGAAGTGACGCGTTTGCTGGCGCTGATGGAAGGTCGCCATGTATTGATGGCGTCGCTTTTGTACGGCTCGGGGCTGCGTTTGATGGAATGTGTGCGGTTGCGCGTGAAGGATGTGGATTTTGCTCGCAACGAAATTTGTGTGCGCGATGGTAAGGGTGGTAAAGATCGGCATGTGCCGCTGCCGGCACGATTGCATGGCGTGCTCGCACAGCAAGTGGAGCGCACGCGCATCATCCATGAGGAGGATCTTGCCGCGGGGCATGGCGCGGTCTGGTTGCCTTATGCACTCGCGCGCAAGTATCCGTCGGCGCCGCGTGAGTTAGGTTGGCAGTACGTATTTCCGGCATCGAGGCTTTCAAGCGATCCGCGTAGCGACGAATGGCGACGGCATCACGTGGATGAATCGTCGCTGCAACGGGCGGTGCGTGCAGCGCGTGTGCGGGCTGGTATTGTGAAGCCGGCTACGTGTCATACGTTGCGGCATTCGTTCGCAACACATTTGCTGGAATCAGGCCACGATATCCGCACGATCCAGGAATTGTTGGGGCACAAGGATGTGACGACGACGCAGATCTACACCCACGTGTTAAATCGCGGTGGCCTGGGTGTGCTGAGTCCGTTGGATCAATGATTGCCATGGGAAAGAACGGGTCAGAGTCACTTTGATGCACGACACCTGACCCGCTACATCAGCTGCCGGAAATCCAGCCGTCTCCAATCTGCTCGAAGCGCACATGTGCTTCTTCCGCAGAGCCGGCGCTCATTTCCATCAACGTCTCAACCGCTTTTAACGCAAGCGTTAGCGAACGCGCGTCAACGCATGGGGAAAGTTGCAGCGCTTCCCGCATGAGTTGGACGATGCCATGGGCACGTTCCAGCAGCATGTACGAATCATCCAGCAGTGCGAGCGGGTTGCCGATGGGGGCAACGTAGTAACTTGTATTGAGACTGAGCCAAGCTCCGGGAGCTTTTTCTTTCATCGAAGATTCCTCTGCACGATCGAGCCTGCCGCAAAAGGCGACAACTTGCGCATGTGTTCGTAGGTCACGCCGCATATTGCGCGCGGCGTGAAGGGCTACAGGAAAAATCCTGCTCGTTTTGTCGGAATCAGCTGCTTCCGTTTTGTCGAATGCCCACTCTGGCTCGACGTCGCGCAGTGTGCGCGGCGGTGAAGTAAGGGAAATGCGGCGCGGCGAGGGCACGAGGGCGTGCGAGTGCCGTATGATCGAGCGTAACCATGATCAACTCCTCTTTAGTTGGTGGTGGCCAGCGGATCGTTTGGGTCGCCACCCATTCGATCCGCGTTACTTCACATCATGTCGGGCGTGTCGTGGTCATCACAGCGGATGGGCACGCCCGACTACCGCACCTTCGCATGAAGTGCGACATGTAATCTGTCGGGGCCGGGTGATTTGGCGCGTTGGTAAATGCCTACTCGATATAGGCGAATGCGCTTGGCGGCTGATCGGCACGGAAGAGGGCGCGATGTGTCGGGTTACCCTAGGATCAAGTTCGGGCTGACCGAGCCTATGTGCCGACGCGGTCGGCAGGTACCGACGAAGCACCGTCATTGCCATTGACGCGGGGCGAAAACGATGACCGATCAAGACGGCTACCCGGTTTTCAAGTTAGGCTAATTGCACTCCGAGCGCCAAGGAAACGCATGAGCCAGTTCGCCCTGCTAGGTAGTCGCCGCTTCGCGCCGTTCTTCTGGACGCAGGCGTTGGGTGCGTTCAACGACAACGCGTTTCGCAGCGCGATGATCGCGCTGGTCACGTTCAAGCTAGCGCTGTCGCAGGGTGAAATCAGTCTGTATAGCAATCTCGCTCCGGCACTTTTTATTTTGCCGTACTTTCTATTTTCGGCGTCGGCGGGTCAGTTGGCTGAGAAGTTCGAAAAGACGCGCATCATTCGTTACGTCAAGCTATTCGAGATCGTCGCCATGGCGTTGGCGGCTTACGGTTTTATTGGTCACCACGTGGCATTTCTGCTGATCGTGTTGTTCATGATGGGTATGCACTCGACGGTGTTCGGCCCGATCAAGTACGCGATTCTCCCTCAAGCGCTCAGGCCTGCCGAATTGGTGGGCGGTAACGGTTTGGTGGAGATGGGTACGCAGATGGCGATCTTGATCGGCATCATTGCGGGTGCGTGGGTCATGCAGATGGCAGGCGTCGGGTCGCTGTGGTCCGCTGTCATGACGATTGGCATTGCGGTCGTAGGCTACGTTGCTAGCCGGTTTATACCCTTGGCGCCTGCGACAGCGCCTGGTCTTGCGTTCAATTGGAACCCTTTATCGGAAACAGCGAGTGTCATGCGCATCACACGCGCAGATCATGCTGTGTTCAATGCGGTGCTGGGTATTTCCTGGTATTGGTTTTTCGGCACCGTGGTGGTGGCGCATTTGAACCGTTATGCCAGCATCACACTGGGTGGCGATTCTTCGGTCTATACGTTCGTGTTGGTGTTGTTCTCTGTGGGCACGGCTATTGGCGCGTTGATGTGCGAAAAAATGTCGGGGCGGCGCGTGGAAATTGGCTTGGTGCCGCTCGGTGCATTTGGTCTTACTTTGTTCGCCCTGGATGTCTATTTGCGTGGTTCAACGACTATGGCGTCGGACGTGCCGCGCAACTGGCTGGCGTTTGTGCATGCGAGTGGCAGCTGGCGGATCGTGTTCGACCTCACCATGATCGGTGTGTTCTCCGGCCTGTATGTGGTGCCTCTTTTTGCGTTTGTTCAAGCGCGCACGCCAAGTGATCGGCTGTCGCGAGTGATCGGCGGTAACAACATCGTCAACGCGGTTTTCATCGTGGTGGCGTCGGTGCTGGGCTTGGTGCTCGACCGCGTGGGCTTGAGCGTGCCGCAGGTGTTTCTGGTTATCGCCGCACTCAATGTCGTTGTCGCGGTTTACATCTTCACGCTGGTGCCCGAATTTTTGATGCGCTTCATCACGTGGGTGTTGGTGAATTCGCTGTATCGCATTCGCGTGGATGGCATGAAGAATCTGCCGGAGGAAGGGCCGGCAGTGCTGGTGTGCAATCACGTGAGCTTTATGGATCCGCTGATCCTGATGGCGAATCTACGTCGTCCCGCACGCTTTGTGATGTATTACAAGATCTTCAACATTCCGCTATTGCACTTCGTGTTCAAAACAGCAAAGGCCATTCCAATTGCGGGAAAGAAAGAAGATCCGGCGATCATGCACAAGGCTTTTGAAGATGTAGACGCGGCGCTTGCCGATGGCGAGCTGGTGTGTATTTTTCCAGAAGGCGGTTTGACGAAGGACGGTAGCATCCAGACTTTTCGTCCGGGCGTGGAGAAGATTCTCGAACGTCGCCCTGTGCCCGTGGTTCCCATGGCACTGCGCGGGCTGTGGGGCAGTGTGTGGAGTCGACGCGACTCGATGCTGGGCCGCTCGCGTTTACCGCGTCGCTTTCGTGCGCATGTCGAACTGATTGTGGACGCGCCCAAGCCGGCCGAAGATGTCAATGCGGCCGCGTTGGAAGAGCGCGTAAAGGTATTGCGTGGTGATTTCGCTTGATGCTGTGTAGCGGTTAGTGCAACCAGCTACCCATCACGATCAACGCCACCACGCTCATCCACGCCAGCAGGGCGCGTAGCAACGCGTCGCGCAGGCGGCGCAGTTCGTGCAGCGGGTCGGTGCGTTCTTCCGCGTAGCCGTCGCCGCCTTCGATATCGGTGAGCACGTCGGCGCGTGCGGCGGCGCCCAGGAAGCCGGGGTTGGATAGGTACCAGCTGTTGGGCGCCGCTTGTTGATGCCAGCGGCGCCATGCGCCCGTCACTGCGTCCCAATGACCAACCAGGGCCAGCGTGAACACCATCAGCTGCGCCGGTAGCCAGTCCAGTCCGTTGGCGAGGTAGCGTGCATACGTGCGTGCACCGCTATCGAGTGCGAGCGAGCTGTCGTGACCCAGTTGCCGCGCCAAGCGATAAAGCAATGCACCGACCGGGCCGAGCAGGAAAAACCAGAACAGCACGCCAAAGCGACGGCGCAGCGCAGCGTAAGCGGTCGCTTCGCCCAGATCTGCTGTCGTCCATGCGACTGTTTCGCAATCGTCACACAAGGCCTGCGCGGCGGCTTCGCGACTGCTTTGATCGGGCGCTTTGAGGATGGCTTCCAGATCGGCCTCGAACGCGTGCGGGCCGAACGAAAAGATCAGCACGACGAAGGCGAAGACGAGCAGCAGCAGATCCTTCAACGGCAACATGTGCAGCATCCAGATCACCAGCGCGCACAACGCCACCGGTACCAGCACCGCGAGTAACACGCGGCCGATGCCGGTGGTGTCGGCCAACTGATGCACCCAGCGCCGAAAGCCGGCATCGCCGCGCCAATGGGCAAGCTGCGGCTGCAGGTGCAGCAGTCCGAGGGCGATGAGTGCGGCAAGCAGGCGAATGGCCATGAAAACGGACTCCGAGGGATGACGCATTGTATGCGAGCGGCGGAAGTCTGTTCAGATCCCGGGGTAGCTCCGCGCTTTTTTTGGCTGTCGTCCCGGCGCACGCCGGGACCCAGTGAAATATGCGTGCGCAGCACACTGAATCGCTTTTGAGTGCTTCGCACGAGTATTCAAACTAGGTGACTCGCTTCGCTCGCCTCTCCGGGGCCGTCCTTCGGACGTTCTCCGCGCTTCGCGCTGCGTCCGGCCTGCGCCGGGACGAGGAGCTAAAACCGAGCTAAAACGTGGAGTGCCCCTGCACTACGTGCCCGTGATGTCTTTTAGTGTGGGGAGCTTGCTACAAGCACATCCAGATCAAGTCCCGCGCGCTCGCGCAACCAATGCGACAGCAGCTGATAGGACACGGAAAGTCGGGTCGGTGTGCCCAGGCTGCCGTCGGCGAGCCCGTCGATGATCTGCTGCGGCGTAAACCAGCGCGCATCTTCCAGTTCGCCATCGCGCAGTCGAATCTCAGATGAAATGGCCGTGGCGGTAAAACCGACCATCAGCGACGCGGGCATCGGCCACGGTTGGGACGAGTGATAGTGCACGTCGCCCACGATCACGCCCGATTCTTCGGCCACTTCGCGCCGCACGGCATCTTCCAGCGCCTCGCCCGGTTCGATGAAGCCGGCAAGCGTGGAGTAACGCCCTTTCGGCCAACTGGCCTGGCGACCGAGCAGGCAGGCGCCTTTGTGTTCGACGATGACGATGATCGCCGCATCCGTGCGCGGAAAGTGCAGGTGGCTGCAGACCGGATTGGTGCAACGTGCGCGATGGCCGGAGGACACCAGTTGCAGCGGTGAGCCGCAGCGCGTGCAGAAATGGGTTTCACGTTGCCAATGCGCGAGGCCTTTGGCGTAGGCGAACAAGCCAGCTTCGTCGGCGGCGAGGCGCAAGCCGGCCTCGCGCAGACCCATGCGCTGGGCATCGAGTGCCGATTCCAGCGTGGCCGCGTCGTCGCCTTTGTCCAGCAGCAACATGAAATACGGGCGGCCGTCGGCGATGCCGAGCAAGCTCCACGATGCATGCGGCAGCAGGCGTTCGCGCTCAGCTGCAGTGAGCCATCGCAGTGTTTCTTGATCGCGATGCAGGAAGGCATCGCCAGCCGGATCGAGCAGAAGGTAGCGCGCGTCGGGCGCGTGAGCCTTTGCGGCGACCCAATCGGTGTCGTCGCGGTATTCGGAAACGCGATCGAGGATCAGGCTGAGTCCGGCGAAAGTGTTCAGGCCCGTCGAAACCATCCGTGTCCTCGGCCCCTCAGGTGGAGAACGAGGAGCCGCAGCCGCACGTGGTCTTGGCGTTGGGGTTGCGGATGACGAACTGCGAGCCGCTCAGGTTTTCGGAGTAGTCGATCTCCGCGCCGGTGAGGTACTGCAGCGAGAGCGGATCGACCAGCAGGGTGACGCCCTCGCGATCTAGCGCGAAATCGTCTTCCGCACGCGCGTCATCGAAGGTGAAGCCGTACTGGAAGCCCGAGCAGCCGCCACCGGTGATATACACGCGCAGCTTCAGTTCGGGGTTGCCCTCTTCCTGAATGAGTTCGTGCACTTTACGCGCGGCGGCCTCGGTGAAGACCAAAGGGGCGCCGGCTTGGCGGTAATCGGGGATGGCGGGGATAGCTACGATAGTTTCCATGGCACGAATATGAGGCTGGGGCGGCGCGGACTCAAGGATAGCGCGAAGCTGCGGATGCCATCGTCCCCGAATCGCTACGCGGTTCAGGCCGTGACGGCCTCGGACCGCACTTCCGGCGAGGGCAGTTCGCGCTGGACGTGATCCTCGCCCTGATGCGCGATGCGGCCGTTTACCTGGGCTCCGGCAGCCATTTCCAGCGTGTTGTAGCGAACATCGCCGATCACGCGCGCCTGCGGCGCCAGTTCCAGCCGCTCGCTGGCATAGATATCGCCGTTCACCTGGCCGTTGATCATGGCGTGCGGCACGCGCACTTCGCCTTGCACTTGGCCGTGCTCGCTCAGCGTGAACACCGCGTTGGACCCCTCGCCGAGGACCACGCCTTCGATGCGGCCGTCCAGGTGCAGCGTGCCGGTGAAGCGGACATCGCCGCGAATGATCGTGCCTTGCGAGATCAGGCTGGTTTCAGCGCTGCGAGTGGTCTGGTCGTTGCGTTTACGGTTGAGCATCGGTGTCCCCCTGGTTGGTGGTGACTGGGCTGGCTAGGGCATCGCTCCAGCCCACGGCGCGGCTTACTGCGTCGCCATTTTCTGGCTGGACTGTGACATGTAGACGTGTCGGTCGAAAATCGGATGGCAGCGCAATCGTGGTGTGCAGTTGCTGGAAGTAGCGGAAGCGGAACGGGATGCCGTCTTTCTCGGCGGCATCGCCCAAGGTGGCCCAATCCAGTTGCATCACCTTGTTGTCGCGTAAGCCCTCCACACTGACCGACAAGGTGCCGCTGGTGTCGTCGTCGCGCTTGATGTTCTGGGTGAGGCTGACGGTGAGGTTCCACGCTTGCGAGTGCGGCACCGGCTGCAGCGACACCTCCTGCACCTTCATGCCTTCGCGCTGCGCGTCGCCGCCGACCAGTCGGGAATAGAAGCTGAGATCGGCGCGCAGGCCGTTGATTTCCTCGTCGCGCTGCGAAATCGTCTGGCGCAGGGCCTTGGTGGCGATGTCGGTGACTTGTTGCGAGCGCTGCAGGTTGGCCACTTGCTGCTTGAGGTCGTCGTTCTCCGCCGTGAGTGCGCGCTGCGCACGGCGATCGGCCAGGTGCGGCACCACGCCTTTCCACGCGCCCACCGCCAGCGCCACGATCACCGCCACCAGCAACACGCTGCCCAGCCATGCCAGCCCCAGCCACAGCATGCGGCGACGCTGACTGGCAGCGTCGTGCGGGCGAACGACGTAGCGCGGTGGTGGGCGGGAGGCCAAGCGCAACCCTGACGACAAAAGGGAGGGTATAGCCCGGGCGTGACGAAGCCGTCAAGGAAGCGACCTCGGCTTTGTGCCGGTGGTCGCTTTGGTGCGCTGCGGAGCCGGAAAGCCTTAGCTTTCCATCTTCGACTGCAGATACCGTTCGGCGCCGATGTCCTTGACCAGGCTGAGCTGGGTTTCCAGCCAGTCGATGTGCTCTTCCTCATCGTGCAGGATGGTGCGGAACATGTCGCGGCTCACGTAATCGGCGACACCTTCGCAGTGACCGATCGCCGCGCGCAGGTCTTTGGCGGCGGCCAGTTCAAGATCGAGATCGCCCTGGATGCACTCGAGCACGTTCTCGCCGATGCGCAACTTGGCGAGGTGTTGCAGGTTGGGCAGGCCTTCAAGGAAAAGGATGCGCTCGATCAGATGATCGGCGTGCTTCATCTCCTCGATCGACTCCTTGTACTCATGCTCGGCAAGTTCCTGGTAGCCCCAGTTCTTGAACATGCGGTAATGCAAGAAGTACTGGTTGATCGCGGTCAGTTCGTTGTAGAGCACCTTGTTGAGGAACTCGATGACCTTCGCATCACCCTTCATGGCTGCACTCCGTATGTTGGCCGATATCGAACTATACGTATTCTGCGCAGGGTAGGGCGAAATGCGAACGCTTCGCGCATGCAAAAACGCCACCGCTTGCTGGCGGTGGCGTGGAGGGCAAAAAACTAAGGTTAGGCCGTGACCAGAATGGGCAGGTCGAACGCAACCTGCGTCACCGCCTCATTCAATATCGAACGGGCGTCGGCCTCGCAGCAGCCGCAGCAATCCGAGCAGCCGGTGCGAGCCTGCAGTTCGGAGAAGCTCCGAACGCCGTCGGCTGCAGCGCGACGGATATCGTGATCGGTAATGGCGTTGCACAGACAAATGTACATGGCGCGTATTTTCAACGCGAATGCGAATGATTGTCAACAAGTATCCGATTGCCGCCGGATCGACCGTTCAGGCAGCAGCTTGCCGCCCGCGGCTGGTCGTGCCGCGCGGATGAGGCTGAGGGCCTAGCTGGATACTCAGCATGCTTTCCACCAGCGGGGCGAAGTGGCGCAATGCGCGGTGGTAAACATCTCTTTTGAAATTAACCACATGCGCGGCTGGGTACCAGAAATCCACCCAGCGCCAAATGTCGAATTCGGGCTTCTCGCAGGCGTCCAGGCACAGCGCATCCTCGCCGCCGACCAGCTTCAACAGGAACCAGACCTGCTTCTGGCCGATGCAGGTGGGGTGCTGATGATGGCGGATATAGCGGCTGGGCAGCTTGTAGCGCAGCCAGCCACGCGTGGCGGCCAGGACCTCGACATGTTCAGGAGACAGCCCAGTTTCTTCCTGCAGCTCCCGGTACATGGCCTCCAGCGGCGTCTCGTCGCTGCGCATGCCACCTTGGGGAAACTGCCAGCCGTCGCGATGGACGCGGCGCGCCCAGAACAGCCGGCCGTCTGCATTTAGCAGCACAATGCCAACATTCGGACGGTAGCCATCAACGTCAATCATCCAACCTCCTCGAGCCCTATCGGCGAAGCCTGCCATGGCGTCAGCGCATAGGATCTTGGGATCGATTCAACCACAGCCCACAAAGTGGGGGCAAGCCAACCACTTGAACCGCAAGGGCGTCGCGATTAAACTGCCGCGCCCCGCCTGAATCCAGCCCGATTCCGATCCATCGGAGGGCGCACCCTTTGGCTATGTAGCTCAGCCGGTTAGAGCACAGCACTCATAATGCTGGGGTCGGTGGTTCGAGTCCACCCATAGCCACCATATACGCATCCAAGCCAGTCCGACAAAGCCCTGAAAGCCCAGCAACACCAAGGGTTTCGGGGAATCCTTTGTCCAGTCTAGTCCCATCTGGTCCATTGATATCCGGGGGCAACAGGGGGCAACATTGGGGGCCTGTGTACTGATCCCCAAAGCAGTTGCCCCCACATGGCACTTTCTGACACCGCTATACGCAAGGCCAAACCAGCCGAAAAGACCCAGCGCCTGTTCGATGGCGGGGGCATGTATCTCGAAATTTCCCCTTCAGGGGGCAAGTGGTGGCGGTTGAAGTACCGTTTTGGGGGCAAGGAGAAACGCCTGTCGCTGGGTACTTACCCAGACACCAGCCTTTCCGATGCACGAAATCGACGTGACGCCGCGCGAAAACTTCTGGCGGCTGGTGCTGATCCTGGTCAACAACGCAAAGCCGAGAAGGCAGCCGGCGCCGACCGTGCAGCGAACAGTTTCGAAGTGGTCGCGCGTGAATGGCTGGCGGTGAAGCAACCCGAATGGACTCCGGGCCAATTTGCGAAAGAGCGTGACCGTCTAGAGAACCATGCCTTCCCGCGAATTGGCGCGCTGCCGGTTGCGAATATCGGAGTGGCGGAAATTCGTCCGCTGCTAATGCACCTGGTGAAGCAAAATCACATCGAGCAATCGCATCGGTGACGCCATCAACTAAGCCGCGTGTTCCGATTTGCAGTCGCCACCGAACGAGCCAGCCGCGATCCGGCTGCGGACCTGCGCGACACGCTGCCGGCACGTCAGCCGAAAAACCATCCGACGATTACGGACCCAGCGCAAGTCGGTGAGTTGATGCGCGCTATCGAGGGATTCACTGGCACCTTTTCTGTGCAGTGTGCGTTGAAGTTGGCGCCACTATGGTTTTGTCGCCCGGGTGAAATTCGCATGGCGGAATGGGTGCACTTTGACCTTGAGACCGAAAACCCTAGCTATACGGTGCCGCCTGTAAATCGCAAACTGAAAAAGGCCGCTAAGGAAAATCCGCAAACTCCTCCGCATGTTGTGCCGTTGTCACGTCAAGCGTTGGAAATACTGCGCGAATTGCACCCGCTTACTGGACATGGACGCTACCTATTCCCCGGTGCGCGCGATCCAAAGCGCCATATGTCAGACGGTGCAGTGAACGCCGCACTGGCCCGCCTAGGCTACAAGGGCATCATTACCGGACACGGTTTTCGCCACATGGCACGCACGCTACTAGGCGAGATGGGATGGAGTGCCGAAGCCCTGGAGCGTCAGCTATCGCATAAGGAGCCGGGCGTCGCGGGAGTCTATAACAAGGCCCAGCATCTTCCAGAGCGACGAAAGATTATGCAAGCGTGGGCAGACTATTTGGATGGCCTGCGTGAAGGCGGACAGGTGGTCGCATTCAAGACTCAGCGGAGTTGAGTGCGTGCGTATTTGTAATTTCCAGAAAGATCCGGTCTGGGGCGACTAGGTAAGGGCATCACGAAGTTGAGCATCAAATCATCTATAAAGCCGGTTATCGGAGCAGCGGTTAAATCTTCTATCAAGCCCGTCATCGGAGCAGCGTTTAAATCCTCGATAGGCGACGCGATTAAAAAGATGTCAGAGCCTGCCCTTCGTCGGAGAGAGATGGAGAAGCATGCTGATCAATTTCTCGACATGCTTCGGCGCAATGCGACGCTTCGGGAAGTGAAGTCCCTCAAGCCAATGGACGGCCTAACGCTAATCACTCTTGTCTCGAAGATCGAACAAAAGGATAGAAAGAAAGCGCTGCTTGCGATGCAGTCGGAAGGTGGAAAGAAGACCGCCATCCAACGAAAGAAAAGCGCGCAGGGTCGCAGCGGCAAGATTTGTGACGAGGCTCGGAAGTTTGTAAAGAATGGGACTTCTGATCGGGATCTTGTCAGCAAACTGGCCCGAAAATTTGAACTTTCAGCGCCAACAATCCGGAAGGCACTGAAGGAGGGGGGAATAAAAAAATGAAAGTGCGCTAAGCGTGCTTTCTTTTCGATATTCAGTATTCGGGTTGTCCAAACCAAGACGGATAGGTCTAACCCGCATGCAATCAAAAGTAACTCCCCAGTATGTAAGCGCCAACGAAGCGGCGCGAATCTTGTCAATCTCCCGCAGCACATGGTGGAACTGGTGCCAGTTGAATAAGGCACCGAAGGCCATTCACCTCTCCCCTGGGTGTACGCGCTGGCGATTCGCCGATGTGGTGGCATTCGCCGAATCACAAGCAACGGAGGTTGCGGCGTGAGCGTCCGGCAGAATCAAGCGGGTGCCGAAGTAACGCGTCAGTTTGAAGCAGCCATGCACGCGGCCGGCATTGTTCCGGAGTTTACGCGTGACAGCTTGATACCTAACGGTGAACTGATTCGCTTCCGCGTCGAAGGTGATAGCAAGGACAGTAAAAACGGCTGGGCAGTCCTGCATGGCGATGGCATACCAGCCGGGATGTTTGGTAACTGGAAAACAGGTGAGTCGCACAACTGGTGCTCGAAACGCGATTCCGAGTTAACACCTGGTGAGCGCTCGGAGCAGAAGCGCCGGGTGGAAATGGCACGCGTTGAGCGTGAGCGCGCTGAAAAACATTGCCGCGCCGAGGCTGCGGAACATGCCCGCGCGGCATGGGAAGTCGCAGACGCGGCAACGAGTCACCCTTATCTGCAGCGCAAGTGCGTACAGTCGCACGGGCTACGAGTGGTGCGAACCGACGGACATCGCGTTCGTGCTGGCGACCTGCTTATTCCACTGCACAATCCGAGCAGTGAACTGGTGAGTCTGCAACGGATCACTCATGACGGCGCCAAATTCTATCTAGCTGGCGGTGAGAAACGCGGTTGCTTCTACCGCTTTGGCGGTGATGGCGCTGCATGGCTGGTCGAAGGCTATGCCACGGGCGCCAGCGTGCATGAGGCCACCGGGCAACCTGTTGTTGTCGCGTTCGACGCTGGCGGTCTGAAGCCGGTCGCTGACCTACTCCGTGGGCAGTTAATTGGGGTGGCCGCCGACAACGACGAAAGCGGCACGGGTCAGAGGGTAGCCGAAGCCACGGGCTTGCCATGGATCATGCCGCCTACAATCGGGCAGGATTGGAACGACTATGCGACAGAGCATGGTGTGGATGCGACCCGTGCGGCGTTAGCGCTGCCAGCAGAGTCGGATACAGGTTCGCGTGACGAAACGCGGCGTCGACAGCAGAAAGAGCAAAACGCCCGCCTCCAATACGACGCACACGACGTTACTCCGCCGCGTATGAGTCTGACTGACATGTTGGACGACTGCGTCTGGATTACGGCGGGCAGCCAAGTGGGCCGCGTAAGCCGCCCTCAAGCAGTCCTGACCTTCAATGAGTTTTGCGACCTGACAGCAAGTTGTGTAACAGCGCGCGAAGACAACCCTACGCGGAGCATTCCGACAGCGGTGTTATGGAAAAGGCATAGCGGCCGAAAAACCGTGGAGACCCGAACGTTTCACGCTGGCAGCGCTGAATTTTGCTGCGACCCTGACGGTGGCACGGCACTCAATTCCTGGCGTCCGATTGAGCGCCGACCATCATTAGCAGACGTGACCCCGTTCCTCGATCATGTCGCATATCTGTTCGAAGACGTTACCGAACGCAATGTGTTCCTTGACTGGTTGGCGCACATTGAGCAAAAGCCCGGCGTACTACCGCATTACGGTTGGCTGCACATCGCTAAGAACACTGGCACGGGTCGTAACTGGATGGCGTCGGTCCTATCGCGTGTATGGCGTGGATACGTGGCGCCGAACGTGGATTTGCCGGCACTGCTGGAAAGCCAATTTAACGGCATGCTGGCGGGGCGCGTGCTAGCGATGGTTGACGAAGTACAGGAAGGCGGTGGAGACAATCAATTCCGCCATGCGAACCGGCTTAACGCTGTTATCAACGCCGAGGAGCGGGCGATCAATCCGAAGTTCGGCCGCCAGTTCAAAGAACACAATTCCTGCCGTTGGCTGGTGTTTTCGAATTTCGAAAACGCGTTGCCAATGAAGGATACGGACCGACGCTGGCGCGTGGTACGCCACAACGCTGCCCCTCGTTCACCGCAGAAGTACGCCAAACTCTATGCGCTGTTGGACCATGCCGAGTTCATTAATGCCATCGGTGTATGGCTGCGCGAGCGTGACATAGGTGCGTTCAACCCGGGTGAGCGGCCGCCGATGAATGAGGCAAAACGCGCTGCACTAGCCGCCTCTCGGTCCATGATCCAGCAGAGTACCGGAGAGCTTGTAGGTCGCTGGCCCGTGGACATCATTACTGGCACCGATGCTGCCGAAGTGCTGTGCGACGGCGCCGACAACGCTTCGATTACTCCCGCAATGCGTCGCGCCCTGAATGAAGCCGGCGCGCTTCAATACGGAGGAGGGCGGGTTGTGAAGGTCCGCCACAAAGCTTCGAAGTGCTGGATTCTTCGCAACGTTGAGCGTTGGCAGTATGCCGCGCCTATCGAGATTGCGGCCGAAGCAGTGCGAGCGCGCGAGTTCAACCTGAGCGCCGCTGCGCTAGAAGTGCTTGCAGGCGCTGATGATGACGCTGGCAGCCCTCTCTGACCTTGTTGCCCGCTGTAGCTTGCACCCTGGCGGGCATGACAAATTTTCGAGAATCAAAATAACATGCTCACATTCAAAGACACTCTACAGAAAGCCCCCGACCTGTCTGCCAATGGAATCCGTACGTCGCGCGTAACCGACGCGGAATTCGCCGCGTGGCGCTTCGATCTGGAAAACAATTGCCATTCTCAGATTGCGGCGGCGCTACGCTTTCTAGAAGGCGTGACGACAAGCCGCACGACGACATCCATGCGCAGCAGTTACGGCCTAAAGCACACGGCGGAGAGCCACCAATTTGGCTACATCTGCAACGGCGCCATGATCGCGGCGCTACTCATGGTTGGTGTTCCCGTTCGGCGCATTCCTTCGTCGCCGAACGCGCAGATCGGCATTAAGAAAAGATGGCTTGATGAGCGCGCGAAGGTTGCGCATAGCCGGTCATTCGTGATGAAGCCGGCTGATTGGCCCCATGCTCGGCCATTTATGGGGTCGGCTGTCGACGCGGATCGCCAGAAGGTCGAGCAGTTCGGCCGCTGACTAGACAGGCTTGCCAAAACGAAGCCGCCTATCGAGGCGGCTTTTTGTTACCTAGCTAGGCATGGTCGCGGTTACGGTTACGGCAAGTTACGGCATTTCTACTAGGGGTCAAAAAAATGTTTGTAGGGAGCCTTACGGGAAAGCCGTAACCTACTGTAACCGTAACCATTGCAAGTATCCGCAGCTCCCGCTGTCTGTGCCTGGCGTCAGCTGCGGCAAAGCTCCCTCCGATCCAGGTCTCAAACGGGAGGAGAGACGGGGTCGACACCGTACGAAACCAGGCACGGTCTGGGCCTGGTCAGCGCAGCGGAGCCCCTCAGCCATGTATCGCTCGTCGACAAGCCTGGCGTACCGATCAGAATGACCCGGGGGAAAACACCACTTGTCCCCATGTGACCATCATTCGTCCCCGAATCACGTCAATCCGACCCATTGCATCTAGTCCGGCAGCCACTGACCGGGGAGTATTTGAGTTCAACGATCCAGAGGAACTCCAACGTGCACAGCCACGACTTGTCCAAACACTCAACTGCAGCTGTGCTTTCCAAGGTAAGTATCACTCCGGTACTCATCATTGCCGTGCTCTTTGGCATAGCCCACGTGTTGACCAACGGGCAATACGGCTTCCATCGGGATGAACTCCAGTTCTTGAGCGACGCGCAGCATCTGGATTGGGGCTTCGTGCCCTATCCACCGCTCACGTCGGCGTTGGAGCATTTGGCGTTCAAGATGTTTGGCCTGTCGCTGGTGGGGCTGCGGCTTTTCTCGGTACTAGCTCAAACAGTAGTGATTCTGATCAGCGGCCTTATGGCGCGTGACCTTGGTGGCGGCCGTCTGGCCCAGGTCTTCACGGCGATCGCCGTTGGGTTGTCGCCCGCGCCCATGGGTAATGCCACCATGTTCCAGTACTCGTCGTTCGATATGTTGTGGTGGGTGCTTATCGCCTGGAGCGTGATCCGCTTGCTGCGCGACGACGACCCGCGCTGGTGGGTAGCGATCGGCCTGTTTGCTGGGCTTGGCCTGCAGACCAAGTACTCAATAGCGTTTGAGCTTGTGGGCGTGCTGGTGGGCGTACTTCTGACCGATGCACGGCGATACCTCATGAGCCGTTGGTTCTGGGCCGGCGGCGCTGTCGCGCTACTCGTGTTTGCCCCCAACTTCGTCTGGCTCGTGAGGCACGACTTCATTTCCTATCGGTTCCTGCAAAGTATCCACACCCGCGACGTCAATGAAGGACGCGCGGACGGCTTCCTGCGTGATCAGTTCCTCATCAATGCCAATCTATTTGCGGCGCCGGTCTGGATCGCGGGTTTGGTTGGCTACTTTCGAGCGCGCCGCTACCGCATGCTTGCCTGGATGTACGTCGTCCCGCTGCTGTTGTTCATGCTTCTACGGGGCCGCTTCTACTACGTCAGCGCGGCGTATCCGATGCTGCTGGCCATGGGGTCCGTGATTGGAGAGCAGTGGCTGCGCACCCTTCGTCCTGCGTGGCGGGTCGGAACAGCGGCACTGCTATTCAGCGGTGTTGCGGCTATCGGTATCTACGCGGCGTTAATCATCATGCCGATCGCATCAAATGGTCCGCTGCGGGACTTCGCGCTTAAGAGGAACAACGACCTGCGTGAGAAGATCGGTTGGAACGAGCTCGTCACGCGAGTTGCCGCCATTCGTGATGCCCTTCCTGCCGAGCAACGGGCCGATCTGGGCATCGTGGTGGGCAACTACGGCGAGCAAGGCGCGATCGAGCTGCTCGGGAAGACCTATGGCCTGCCGCCACCGATCACAGCGATAAATTCCGGATGGCTGCGTGGCTATCCACAAACACCGCCACACACAGTGATCGTGCTGGGAAGTTCACGTGAGCGCGCCGATGAACTCTTCACCGATTGCCGGCTCGCGGGCCACTCGGGTAACGCGTGGGGCGTCGTCAATGAAGAAAGCCGGGATCATCCCGACATCTTTGTCTGCGGCCCCGCGCGCAAACCATGGAGTGAGCTTTGGAGTTACGGGCCCGAATTTGGGTAATACGCGACCCGATATCCGGGCCGTCTAGGCGCTATCAGGTCAACACCTGCGGCATTTAGGAGTCCGCTACGGCTCGAAAGCAGCCCCTGCAGCTAACTCCATAAAATCTTACGGGTCCTTCCTATGGGGGTACACACGGCGGGGTCCTCGACACCCCGGAAGCTGCAGTGTGCGAGCCCTTCGAATGTAGGTTTGTTGTTTACCTCAGCCGCTTGATATGCCTAATTTTCAGGTGCCTTGTAAAGGCAATAACATAAACAACAGCAAGTCCAGAGATTTAGCTCTTTATGTTGGCTGAGTTCGATTCGACGGCGCTGAAACAAACCTGCGCGCTCCGACGGGTTCTTTAACGGCTATGTTTTGGACAGGAACGGGAGGGAATATGGAACCGACACAAACGATTCAGCCCGCGCCAGCGGCGAGCGTGCTAAAGGCGGCGCAAGCAGTGAAGGGAATGCCAGTTGTCCACGTCGTGCAGCCCGACGTGTATCTGGTGCAAAAGTCTCATGACAATTTTTGGAACACGCAGGCCACACCGCTAGCCGCGATCCTTAGCGTCGTGCTTACGATCGTCGCAAAATGGATTTGGGATATTCGCGCAGAAAAAAAAGAATTGAAGCGCAAGCTGTACCTAGACCTAGCTGACGCGATCACCGAGGGAAACGCCGTGTTAGCTGCGTTCACTGAGGCTAATACGCCCATTGAAACGCTAAAAGATCGTTTCGTAAAAACTGCTGCCGTTATAGGAAAGGCGGAGGTTGTTGCGACTGATAAGCTACTGGCAGCGCTGGCTGATCTTAAAGACGAAGGCGGAAAAGCCTATCAGGAAGTTATGCGCGCACGCATGCCGCTCGAAAAATGTCGTGCTGATATAAACACGAACGATCCTTTTATTAAGGCATATCAGACGGATATCGATGCGGTGCTTGCTGAGCAGAAGCGCATGCGCATCAACAATATTCAAGACCCGGACCGATTTCAGCGACTACAGCAACAATACGAGTTTTCACGCGATCGATGCGCGGAATTAAACGAAAAAGCCAAACGGTCATTCGAAGGCGTGAACGCGGCTATCGCCAACATCGCAGAAATCGTGCTTGCAAAGCAGATCGATCTTCTGCCGTATACAGAGCGAGTCAAGCAACTGACGCGCAATGACCTTGGATTCAAATACGACTACGATGCCAACTTAGAACGGCAACTTGTCACCGCGCGCAAGGCGCAGGAAGAATTCCGGAAATCGCAAAAGCTTGTCTTCGAGACATTTACGCCGGACAGCATGAAGAAGCTGGACGAGAATACACACGATAAAAATGCCCAGTCGGGGCCACCCTTGACTAGCTCGTGTGGTAGTACGCGCCGACAGGATTATTTAGGAGGGTCTTTTAGCTCGCCATCCAAGTGGCTAGAGCGACTTGGATGGCGTAGCGTGGCGGTGCTATTCGGTAT
>CAJCJD010000136.1 GCA_903970555.1 Vulcanimicrobiota bacterium | reverse complement strand
GGTATTTGGAGGCGCAAGAGGAAGTTCAGCTTTCTGAATTCGATGACGCGTTCTACAAGAGTGGCGACGGCGAGATCATGCGTCGCCTAGAGGACTATCTCGCCGCCCACGAGGCGTCGTTCATTGAGTGGACAACCTGACAGAATCGTAGCCCGACAAACGCGCAGCGTCAGCCGGGAAGCTGTTGAGTTTGGACGCAATCCCGGGTAGCGCTAGCGCGCTTCCCGGGCTACTGCCTGGTCAGTCGCGGAAGCGCCGCGTCAGGTCTTCGTAGGCATCGATGCGCCTGTCGCGCAGGAACGGCCACCAGCGCCTCACGTTCTCGCTGCGCTCCAGGTCCACGTCCACCACCAGCGTCTCGGCTTTATCGGTGCCGGCCTGGGCCAGGAATTCGCCCTGCGGGCCGGCGACGAAGCTGCTGCCCCAGAACTGCGAGCCCTCGGTCTGCCTGGTCGGGTCCGGCTCGAAGCCTGTGCGGTTGGCGACCAGCACCGGCAGGCCGTTGGCCACGGCGTGGGCGCGCTGGATGGTGATCCAGGCGTCGCGCTGGCGGGTCTGCTCGGCCGTGTCGTCGGCGGGGTTCCAGCCGATGGCGGTGGGGTAGAGCAGCAGCTCCGCGCCGGCCAGGGCCATCAGGCGCGCCGCTTCCGGATACCACTGGTCCCAGCACACCAGCAGGCCAAGCTTGCCCACGCTGGTTGCCACCGGGGTGAAACCGGGGGCGCCGGCGTCGCCCGGCGTGAAGTAGAACTTCTCGTAAAACGCCGGATCATCCGGAATATGCATCTTGCGGTACTTGCCCGCTATGGCCGCAGAACGATCGAACACCACTGCGGTGTTGTGATACAGACCCGCTGCGCGCTTCTCGAACAACGAGGCGACCACCACCAGTTTCAGCTCTTCCGCCAGCTTGCCGATGCGCGCGGTGCTGGGACCGGGAATGCTTTCGGCCTGATCGAACTCGTTCACCGATTCGTGCTGGCAGAAATACGGCCCGTTGTGCAGCTCCTGCAGCAACACCAGCTCGACGCCCGCGGAAGCGGCTTCGCGCAGGCCCGCCTCGATGGCATCGAGATTCGCATCGCGGCTGCCGCGATGGGTTTCCTGCAACAAGGCGGCTTTGAGGAGTTTGCGGGTCATGGCTACGGGCCTGGCAACGAACGTGAAGACTACGGATATGTGTTGAGCGACGCCTAGATCAAGCCAGCCGGCAGCTGCATGGTGATGCAATGCAGGCTGCCGTTTTGCCATATCAACGGACGGCAGGGTACCTGCACCACGTGACGGCCAGGGTGCGCCTCGCCAATGATGCGGGCGGCCTCGTCGTCGGCGGCGTCGCCATAAGCGGGCACCAGCACAGCGCCGTTGACGATCAGGTAGTTCGCGTAAGACGCGGCAAGGCGGCGGCCTTCATCGATGATCGGTTTGGCCCAGGGCAGCGGATAGAGCGTGTACGGCTTTCCTTCCGGCGTGCGCAGGGCCGCCAATTCGGCACCCATGCGTTGCAATTCGTCATGATGCACGTCACTAACATCACTGCAGGCTTGGTAGACGATGCGGTCGCCGGGTGCGAAACGGGCCAGCGTGTCGATATGAGCGTCGGTATCGTCGCCTTCAAGGTAGCCGTAATCGAGCCAAAGCACGCGCTTTGCATGCAGGTTTTCGCGCAAGATCGCGCTCATTTCCTCGCGCGATTGCTCCGGATGACGCTGCACCAGGCAGCGCCAGGTGGTGAGCACGGTGCCGTCACCGTCGCTCTCGATGCCACCGCCTTCGAGCGCCCAATCGACACGCTTGTGCGCGGCCGAACCGAATACGCCTGCATCAACGAGGCCTGCGATCAGCGCATCGTCCTGCTCGGCGCCGAACTTGCCGCCCCAGCCGGTGAAGCGGAAATCCGTGAGCTGGAAGTGCGTGCCATCACGCAAGGTGATCGGGCCGGAATCGCGCAGCCACGTGTCGTCGTAGGGCAATTCCACGAAACGGATGCGCGCCAGGTCGGCGCCCGCGGCCTGCAATTTCGTGCTGGCGTGCGTGCGCAACGCTTCGTCCGCGACCACGATGATCAGCGACTGGAATCGTGTGATTGCCGCAGCGAGTGCCACATACGTGGACTCGACCCCATCGAGCCGTTCGGCCCAATCGGTGCCTGCATGCGGCCAGGCAATCAACACAGCAGCCTGCGGCTCCCATTCGGCCGGCAGGCGCAAGGTGGAATCGGTCATGGGGACGACACTCGCGCAGAGGAAAGCGCCCGAAACGATGTCGGGCGAGCAAGTGCATAAGTTTACGATGAGAGCCGGAGCAGGGCGAGCGCTGCTCGTCATTCCGGCCTACGCCAGAATGACGGTGTCAGCTATATCAATTCACCGCGCCGGGGTTCTGATTGTTGCCAGCGGGCGTATTGAGCACCGAGTGAATGACCCGGTTTTGCTGGAAATAGACGATGAAGTCCGAGTATTCCCAGCGATTGATGGTGGGGTGCTTGGCCGAATCACCGCCGCGCGGGGCAAGCTTGCGCAAGGGCTCACCGTACTTTTTTTCAACCTGGGCCATGCTCATGCCACGCCCCGGCAGGTTCATGCCCTTTTCTTCCTGCACGCGTTGGGTCAGCGTTTGCTGGGCGTGTGCGGCCTGCGTTCCGGCCAGGCCGGCGCCGATGGTGATCGCTGCCAGCAAAGGCAGGCTGTAACGGTGCTTCAACATGGTCCCCTCTCCGCATATAAAGCGTTGCTGCGTCGTTGTAGCAGAACTATTAGCGCCATGCCACGAGCAAAATAGGCAGATGTGACGCCCACAACCGTTATCATGCGCGGCTGCGGGCTAGCTAGCCCGGTTCTTTAGTCGGATTCCCATGATTGCGTTTCGCCATTTCGCCTTGCGCCGCGGTAGCCGGCTGCTGCTTTCCGATATCGATCTGGTAATCCAGAGCGGCTGGCGCCTGGGCGTGGTCGGGCGCAATGGTTGCGGTAAGTCCAGCTTGTTCGCAGCGCTTCAGGGTCATCTGGAATCCGACTCTGGCGAGCTGGACATGCCCGCGAAGCTACGCCTGGCATCCGTGGCCCAGGAAACACCGGCGTTGCCCGATCCGGCCATCGAATACGTGATGGGCGGCGATGTGGAGCTGGCTGCCGCCTTGCGCGACGAGTTCGATGCGCAGGCACGCGGCGATACCGAAGCGATGGCGCGTGCCCATCACCGAATCGAAGAACTGCATGGCTACGACGCGCGCGCGCGCGCCGGTCGCTTGCTGCACGGACTGGGTTTCAGCGCCGACACCCACGAACGCGCCGTGCAGGAATTCTCCGGTGGTTGGCGTGTACGTTTGAACCTGGCCCGCGCGCTGATGGCGCCGTCCGAATTGTTGCTGCTGGACGAACCCACCAACCATCTCGACCTCGATGCCGTGCTCTGGTTGGAAGAATGGCTGCGTCGCTACCAAGGCACGTTGCTGGTGATTTCGCACGATCGCGAGTTTCTCGACGGTGTCATCACCCACACGCTGCACTTGAACGAGGGGAGGGCGAAGCTCTACACCGGCAACTACAGCTCGTTCGAACTGCAACGTTCTGAGCAATTGCGTTTGCAGCAGATCGCCCACGAGCGGGAGCAAGCTGAGCGCGCGCATCTGCAATCCTTTATCGATCGCTTCAAGGCCAAGGCCAGCAAGGCAAAGCAGGCGCAGTCGCGCATGAAGCGGCTGGAAAAAATGGCCGGTACTGAAGCGGTGCGCGCGGAGCGGTCGTTCCGGTTCCAGTTCGCCGTGCCGGAACGAGTGCCGGATTCGATGCTGCAGTTGGAAGAGATCGAGGCGGGCTATCCGGGTGAAGCGGGTCAGCCGCCGGTGGTCATTCTGCACGATGTGCGTTTTCGTCTGGAGGCAGGCGAGCGTATCGGCCTGCTTGGTCCCAACGGTGCCGGTAAATCCACGCTGGTAAAAACCTTGGTCGGTGAGCTCGCCCCGCTCGGCGGCGAACGCAAAGCGCACAAGGATCTGAAGATCGGCTACTTCGCCCAGCACACGGTGGAAAGCCTGCGCGAAGGTGCCAGCCCGTTCGATCATCTGCAAGACAAGGCCCCCGGTGTCGCTGCGCAGGTCATGCGCGATTTTCTCGGCAGCTGGAATTTCGCAGGCGACCGCGCATTCGAGTCGGTGGATGGCTTCTCCGGCGGCGAACGCGCACGTCTCGCGCTTGCACTTATCGCCTGGGACAAGCCCAATCTGTTGCTGCTCGACGAACCGACCAACCATCTCGATCTGGACATGCGCGAGGCCCTGGCCGATGCGCTGGCCGATTTCGACGGTGCGCTGGTACTCGTCTCGCACGATCGCCATCTGCTCGGCATGGTCTGCGACAGTTTCTGGCGCGTCGCCGACGGGAAGGTCGAATCCTTCGATGGCGATCTGGACGACTACGCGCGCTGGCTGCGCTCCCGCGGCAATGCACAGAAGAAAAACACCGATGCTGTCGCTACGACGACCGAATCGGCCGCCGACCGTCGCCGCGCCGCTGCTGCGCAACGCGAGAACGAAAAAGTCACGCGTCAGCGGGTCAAAAAAATCGAAACGCGCGTTGCCACCATCGAGGGCGAACTGACCACGCTGGAACGCAAACTTGCCGACCCTGAAACGTACAACGGTTCCACCTCGGAATTAATGAAACTCGGTCAACGTCAGACCGAGTTGCGCAAGGAAAAAGAAACCCTCGAAGCAGAATGGTTGGAACTGTACGAATTGCTCGAAGCCTGATCCTATGACGGACACATCACCCCGGTCCCTCGAGTGCTGGTTGCCTGATCTGCAGCGTTTCGAACCATCGCATCCGCTGCGCACATTTCTGGGGCGAGCCGAACGTCTCGATGATGGCGCCAAAGGCTACCTCGGCGGTCTCTCCGCTTATTTCCAATGTGGCAGTGAGATACCCGCAGCGGCACTCACACGCGAACACCTGCATGGCGATGCTGTCGATGCGTGCTGGTTGAGTGCTGATCCGGCGTGGGTACAGCCAGATCTAAGCGGCGCGCGATTGTTAGCCTGCGGCCAAATGCAATTGAGCATGGAGGATGCGCAATCACTCGCGGCGCCACTGAAGCCGGTGTTCGCTGATGCCTGCATGACGCTGGAAGTTTCTTCTCCCGACCGTTGGCATCTGCGCCTGTCGTCGCAAAGCCCGTTACCGGATTTCGCTGCACCGGAGCAGGCATTAGGCGAAGATCTATACGAACATTTGCCGCAAGGTCCGGACGGACGACGTTGGCGCGTACTGTTCAACGAAGTGCAAGTGTTGCTGCATCAACACCCCGTCAATGCAGAACGGCGTGCGCGCGGCTTGCCTCCCGTCAACAGTCTGTGGCTTTGGGGTGGCGGCACGTTGCCGCAACGCGTGACCACAACGCTCGCTGGTGTGATCGGCGAAGACGTATTGCTGCTGGCGTTGGCGCGACGTGCCGGCATACCAGCGCAGCCGCGCAATGCCGCTACAGTGACTGCGGCGAAAGATGGCTGGCTGATCGACTTGCAGGATCAACCTGTCGAGGTCATCAATGAGGCATGGTGGCCGTTGTTGGAGGCCATAGCAAAACGCAAGGCGCTTACATTGTCATTCGCCAGCGGTGAGCGTTGGCTGCATCGCCCTTGGCATCGTCTGCGTTTCTGGCGAAAGGCAGCGCCATGAGCCGGTTGCAACTGCGGCGGCGTCCGTTGCTGGGCGAACCAGCCGGATGGGCCGATTCGGTGCATCCGATCCTGCAGCGTATCTATGCGGCGCGCGGCGTCTTCGGTCCCGAACAGGCTGAGCATCGATTAGGCCGGCTACTTACGCCGCAGCAACTGGGCGGCATGCAGCGTGCCGTCGCTCTGTTGGCACAGGCCATTGCAGATGATGCATCCATCATGATCGCCGGCGATTATGACTGTGATGGCGCAACTGGCGCGGCCGTTGCCGTGCGTGGGCTGCGACTGCTTGGTGCACGTCGCGTGGATTACGTCGTGCCGAATCGCTTCGTGCACGGTTACGGACTTACGCCTGAGCTCGTTGCATCGCTGCCGTCGCACGCGCAATTGATCGTGACCGTCGACAACGGTATCGCAAGCCTGGCTGGCGTGGCGGCCGCACGTGCGCGCGGTATGCGCGTCATTGTCACGGATCATCATCTTCCAGGCGAGCAATTGCCTGCGGCGGATGCCATCGTCAATCCCAACTTGCATGGCGACGATTTTCCCAGCAAGGCGCTCGCTGGCGTTGGCGTGATGTTCTACGTGCTGCTTGCCTTGCGCGCGCATATGCGAGAGCAGGGTCGCTTTGGCGCCAATGTAGAGCCGGATCTGTCTACACTTTTGGATCTAGTGGCCTTGGGAACGGTGGCCGATCTCGTGCCGCTGGATTTCAACAACCGCATTCTGGTCGAAGCCGGCATGAAGCGTCTGCGCAGTGGACGCGGTTGCGCAGGCATCGCTGCGTTGATCGAGGCAAGTCAGCGCAGTGTCCTGGGTATGTGCACCAGTGATCTGGGTTACGCCGTGGGGCCGCGTTTGAATGCCGCCGGTCGATTGGAAGACATGCGGCTGGGCGTGGAATGCCTGCTAACCGATGATCCCGCACAAGCGCGCCACTACGCCGAATTGCTGAGTTCGATCAACCAGGAGCGACGCGATCTGCAAGCGTCGATGGTTGCCGAAGCGGAAGTGATGGTGGCTGCCGCTGCGAACGTCGACACCCAAGCCATAGGCGTCACGTTGTTTGAAGCCAGCTGGCATGCCGGAGTGGTCGGGTTGGTCGCCTCCAAGCTAAAAGAACGACTGCATCGTCCGGTGATCGCGTTTGCACCCGCTGGCGAGGATGATCCCGATCATCTGCGCGGTTCTGCGCGTTCCATTTCCGGCTTTCATATCCGCGACGCGCTGGCCGTTGTCGATGCCCGGCACCCTGGTTTGATCGAACGTTTCGGCGGCCACGCCATGGCCGCCGGACTCAGCTTGCGCACGGAGGACTATCCGCGTTTTGCCGCGGCTTTCGACGCCGTAGCGCGCGAATGGATGAACGAAGAGCAACTGCAGGCGGTGTTGTATACCGATGGTGAATTGCCCGTTGGCCTCTTTACCCTCGATATGGCGAGACTTTTGCGTTTCGCCGGCCCATGGGGCCAAGCGTTCCCGGAGCCGATATTCGACAATCGTTTCGAATGCTTCAGCTGGCGATTGATGGGGGAACGGCACCTGCGCCTGAGCTTGCGCGATCCGCGCGACGACAGCTTGCACGATGCGGTGATGTTCAACGCTTACGACGGCCAGCCTCCGCCAGCCGTATTGCGCGCGGCCTACGAGCTGACCATCAACGATTGGCAAGGACGTGAATCGCCGCGCTTGCTGTTGCGGCATATGGAGCCGGGCTGACTCGGCCTTGATGCGTTTTCACGCTTCGTCACTTGTGCGCCGGCGTAAATGGGCGTTGGATAGCAGGTAACAAGCATGGAGGAGCGTCGTCATGATCGAACAACTTCCTAGTCTTCCGGCGGGCTTATTGGGATTTCGCATGCGCGGGTTGGTCACGGCCGACGATTACGAGAGCGTGATGGTGCCCGATATCGAGGCAGCTTTTGCGCTGAATCGCAAGTTGCGTCTGGTCGTGCATATTGGTGATGATTTCACCGGTTTCGCGCCGGGCGCCATGTGGGATGACGTCAAACTCGGTTTCCGGCACATCACGGGCTGGGAGCGTACTGCGCTGGTGACGGATGTGGGCTGGGTGCGTGTGATGTCGAGTATGTTCGGCTTTGCCATGCCTACCCATTTCAGGCTTTTTACCAGCGCCGAACTGGATGAAGCATTGCGCTGGGCGGCGGAGCCTTAAGCTACATCCACGCGCGATTGCTAGTGAACATGATGTTCAACCACTCGGCGCGGATATCGCCGCCCAATCGTGTGGCGATCTCGGCGCGAACATCGTCGACCGCTGCGATGGTGCCGAGTTCGGCCTGTGCAGGCAGCAGAATGTGGATATCGATAAAACGCATTCGGCCGATCTTGGCGACATAACTTGCAAAATCCAGATAGCCGCGCTCCTGGACAATAGTGCGCATCACCGCCTGCACCTGGTTATCCAAGGCATTGGGTGCCAGTTGCAATACTTCACGCATGGCCTGCCACAAGCTGCCCAAGGGCAACGGCAACAACACGATAGCCAACAGCAGCAATACGCTGGAATCGATGTACGGAGTCCAGTGATCGAAAGGGCCGCCACGGATCATCGCCGCAATGCCGAAACCCAGCAGCACGGCGAGGCTAATGCTTGCGCCGATAAGCCAACCCCGCGCATCCAGGTCCAGCAGTGCCGAGCCTAGCCTGCGCGATTTGCGCCGTATGCTCAGTGCCATCGCCATACTGAAAATGCCGATCAATGCCGCCCACGCCGCGCCGATGCCAAACTGGATCTCGTGGCCGCCTTCGGATAGATCGTGCGCAGCGGTAATCGCCGCATAGCCGCAAGTGGTGGTCAGCACAGTCGCATTGAGCACGACCACCAATGGTTCGAGATGCCAGTAGCCGAATTGGAAACGACGGCTGCCATCTTGCGTGATCAATCGCGATACCGCCAGCGATCCCGTCGTGAGCACGACATCGACGAGCGAATAGAAACCGTCGAATGCGATCGATTGCGAATGCAGTACCAAGCCAATGACGATGCTGGATGCACCCACCAGAAAGGTGACCGCAATCGAAAAGCGCAGTTGTGCTTGTTCGAGCGTGGTATCCATGCTGGTCCTGTCAGCGTCGCTTAGTGGGTCGTCCCTATGGTCTCACCGTTTCCGCACGGCGGTCACGGCTCGCGCTATTTTATGAAGCTGTACTGCAGCGAGCCCTGGATGCGCGTGTCGTCGTTGTAGCGATTGTTCTGTTCAAGTAGTCGCCCATGCAGCAATTCCAGCCCCACCGTCAACGTAGCTACCGGGCTCCAGAGCAGATTGGCTGCGCCGTAATTGCTTTGATGAAAATCGCTGGTAGTAAGCCAGGGGGATTGCTGGATGCGCGCCACGCCGTACACGAGATTGCTGCGCCAGTTGCTGCTCCAGTAATGCGTATAGGCCGCGTAGGTGCCCCAGCCGGTGAGCGCGTAAAGCCTGCCGTCCGGACCGACTACGGCATCCAAGCCCAGTCCGCCGGTGTCGGCAAGATAACGTGCAATGCCTTTGCCCCAGTTGGCGCCGAACATCAGCAGATCGCTGTAGCTGGAGAACGTTCCCGTCTTAAAAGAACCCGTGAGTTGCGCGCCACCTCCTAATACGCGGCGATTCTGTTCGTCGTCGGAGTAGCCAAGTTGTCGCAGCACGCCGCCGAGTTGCAGGTGCCCCCAATCGTGTTCGGTACGAGCTGCCAGGATCAGATCAGGCATGTGTTGTGTGCCGCGCAAATTGCTTATCGGTTCATAGGCACTCACTTCGGAAGAAGGCTGTTCCGCGGCGACGGTCAGGCTGCTGTTTTCGCCGAGGCGAATGAATTGGTGAATACCGGCTTGCCGTGGCGCGATCGCG
The DNA here is from genome assembly GCA_903970555.1 of Vulcanimicrobiota bacterium. Classification (GTDB taxonomy): domain Bacteria; phylum Pseudomonadota; class Gammaproteobacteria; order Xanthomonadales; family Rhodanobacteraceae; genus Dyella_B. The sequence continues at coordinate 8,990 of CAJCJD010000136.1, read as the reverse complement.
CCTCCGGGGCCTTCAAAATCGAGTGTATCGGGCAGGGCATCGGTATCGGCGAATGCTGACCAGCCGAAGCCTGCGTACGTGTTGCCAAGTTGGCCGTAGGCTTGGCGCAATCGGAATCCGTAGGCGCCATTGCCGCCACCATAGAAGTCGTTTTCGAAATAGAAACGCATGGTTTCATCGAAAATCGTCGGCCGTCGTATGTCTAGGCTGAAGCGCGTCTGACGCGCCTGCATGTTGAAATTGCCGCTGTTGTCATGCGGGGCAGGTACCGGAATGGCAGACGTAACGAAGGCATCTGGCGTACCGATGCTGCTAGTGTCGTAGATCATGTCCAGCTTGGCGTAGCCACCCACACGCACAATCGTCGCGGTGCCGGGAATCTGGATAAAGCCCTTTAGATCGGGATCGGTCGGCGGCGCCTCGTTATCGATGCGCGAGGCCGAATCGGCATTTTCCGAAACGCTTTGTTGTGGCGGCAGCGGGGAGTGTTGCGCATCGCCCAACTGCACGGGGTTAACCTGCTTGTTAGATGTTTGTGTCAGCGTCGCAGTGGGTGTTGTCGCAGCGGTGGTCGATCTGGGCGGTGTTGGCGTGGCGGCAATCGCGGCAGGCTGCGCTGGCTTGGCTTGCCCCGCTTTGAGTTCCTTCACCTCTGCCTGCAGCTCCTTTACGGTGGCCTGCAAGTCGTCCACTTCTTGTTGCAGCTTATGCGTATCGTCCTGCGCGTAGGCAGGCGACAGGGCGGCCAACATCAGCAAACCACTCAAGCATTTCATCCGTCCCATCGTTCGCTCCTTTGAATGAACGGACGGTCCGAAATGGACCGTCAGGCGGTGCCATATGCCGGTGCTGCGACGACTTTGTGTTGCCCCTGGACGCTATCTGATCTGAATTGAGCCCTGCCCGCAAAGGGCTAGCTTTAGTCGAATCTGAGCAAGATTGAGGCTAAGCCCGCGTGAAGGGTGGTCCGCCGCCAAACAGCCGTATCAAATGTGTGACAGCTTGCACGGGGAAACGCCTTGTGGTTTAGTCGCAGCCATGAACGCTTTTGCCGCCAGCTACATCGCCTATACCCCCGCTTCGGTGGCAGGTTCGGTCGTAGCTGCGAATGGCCTGAATAACAACGCCAATAATAATACCCGTAACCGCGGGTGGGCCGGCGTGTAGACGAAAGCAACACACATACACACGCAAAAGGGCCCGCCAAGTGCGGGCCCTTTTGTTTTTATCGTTTGACCAACCGAGCGAAAGGGAAACTCTCATGTGCGCCATCTTTGGAATGTTCGACTTGCAGCCGGGCGATGACCTGGCGGCGTTACGCCTGCTGGCGCTCGAGTTGTCGCAGCGGCAGCGCCACCGTGGTCCTGATTGGAGCGGCGTGTTCGTCGATGCGGGGGTGATTCTGGTGCATGAGCGCCTCGCCATCGTCGACCCGGCCAGTGGCGCGCAGCCGCTGCGTTCCCGCGATGGCCAGTTGGCGCTGGCGGTGAATGGCGAGATCTACAACCACCGCGAATTGCGCGCCAAGAGCGACTACGACTTCACCACTGGCTCCGATTGCGAAGTCATCAATGCGCTCTACAAAGAGCACGGGGCGGATTTCCTCGGCAAGCTCAATGGCATCTTCGCATTCGCGCTTTGGGATGGTGAGGCCCGGCGGTACTTGATCGCGCGCGATCCGATGGGCGTTTGCCCTCTTTATTGGGGGCACGACTCGCAAGGTCGCCTGTGTGTCGCATCGGAGATGAAGGCTTTGGTTGGCGTCTGCGCCGATGTCGCGCCGTTTCCGCCGGGACATGTCTACGACAGCATCACCGGCGAATTGCAGCTCTACTACAGCCGCCCCTGGCGCGATTACTCAGCAACCCAAGGGCAGGCGCCGGCACCGGGCGAGTTACGACAGGCTTTCGAACAAGCCGTGCATCGCCAACTGATGACGGACGTACCGTATGGCGTGCTGCTCTCGGGTGGTCTGGATTCCTCGCTGGTCGCCGCATGTGCCGCCCGCTATGCGCGTGAACGTGTCGAAGACGATGATCGCAGCGAAGCCTGGTGGCCGCGGTTGCATTCCTTTGCCATCGGTCTAGAGGGTTCGCCCGACCTTGCCGCTGCGAAAGTGGTGGCCGAAGCGCTGGGCACCGTGCATCACGGCTTCGTCTACACCTTCTGGGAAGGGCTGGATGCATTACCCGAAGTGATCCGGCATATCGAAACCTACGATGTCACCACCATCCGTGCCTCCACGCCGATGTACTTGCTGGCACGACGCATCAAGGCCATGGGCGTGAAGATGGTGCTATCTGGCGAAGGGTCTGACGAAATCTTCGGCGGCTATTTGTATTTCCACAAAGCGCCTTCGGCGGAAGCCTTCCACGAAGAAACGGTGCGCAAACTCGATGCGTTGCACAGCTACGACTGCCTGCGTGCCAACAAATCGATGATGGCGTGGGGCGTCGAAGCACGCGTGCCGTTCCTCGATCTGGAATTCATGGAAGTGGCGATGGGCATGGATGCGGCCCACAAGATGGCAGGCAAAGGGCGCATCGAAAAAGCCGTGTTGCGCGAAGCGTTCGATGGCGCGTTGCCGGAATCGATCCTGTGGCGCCAGAAAGAACAATTCAGCGATGGTGTGGGCTATGGCTGGATCGACGGCCTGAAAGCACACGCCGAGCAGGCCATCAGCGATCGTGAATTTGCCGCTGCCGCCGCACGCTACCCCTTCAATACGCCCGCGACAAAGGAGGCGTATCTGTATCGCCGCATCTTCGAAAAATACTTTCCAGGCGAGGCCTGCGCGGCGACCGTGCCGGGTGGCAAATCGATCGCATGCTCGTCGCCGGCGGCATTGGCTTGGGATCCTGCTTTTGCCGCCATGGCCGACCCGTCGGGCCGCGCGGTGCGGGATGTGCACAGCCACGCACTCGCATAAAGCTTTTTCAGCCGGTGTGGCGAGATGCATGAAGAAGGCTGGCCTGTTGTTTTCCAGGCCAGCCCATTCATCACTTTATATCGCTGCGTGGAATCAACGCGATGCGGCGATTCTGGAAATCGAAATAGAAATCCATGTCTTGCAGTGCACTGCGGCCGAGCTGGTAGCTCCAGGGAACATCGGTGTCGGCGTATACCGCAAATTTCATCTGCATGGGCTGGCCGCCGATTACCACCTTGGCCATCGTGCGATCGATGATCGCATCGTGTCTCACGTTTCCGACGTCACGTGTCCGTACCTGGCCTGCAAAGCGTGTGTCGAGGTCGGCCAATGCGCTCTTGTCGCCGGTCAGGTAATAGGGGTTGCCGGTGTTCAGCAAGGCGAGGTGAGGCGCGCCATTGATCGTGATGTTCGCGAGCAGCCGCATATTGCGCCCGTCAATATTGCTGCCAATCAGCATCGGATCATTGGACGCTGGGCGCGGATCCCCTGATCCGTAGACCTCGATGGCATCCTTGGTAACGCGGAAGGCACCAAGATATTTAAGGATACCGATACCGATGACTTTGTCCGGCGCGCGCACCACCAGTACCGGTGCGTTCTCCACGGTGACGCCATTGAAGGTGAGCTTATCGAGAATGCCGTATTGCACCGGAATGTTCTTGGCCAGCGGATTGTTCACGGTGACATGCACGTCGGTCATGTGTACGCCAAGGTCGCGCGCGCTATCTTGGTCGAGCGTGATGTATCCGCTCGATGTGCTCACACGCAACGTGGTTTCGTGACCGTTCGCGACAACGGCTATGACGCGCTTGCTACCTTCGTACAGATTGCTGTTTCGTTCTCTTTGGTCAGCATAGAGCAGCGGGATGCTGAACCCACCGCTGGGACGCTGCACGGTCAGCGCAGGCAGATGGTCGTTGGATGTGGCGAAATCGCGCAGGCGTTCAACTTGTTCGGGCGGTAGCTTGGCTTGGAAGCGTTGCAGCTTGTCCAGATCGGCCTGGTTGGCCTCTTGTTCCTTACCGTCCAGGCGCAGGTTGCCAATGGCAAAACGTGCGCAGAACAGTGCAGTCTGTGGATCGCTGTCGAACAAGCTCTGCTCGCATGACTTCGCATCGGCGTTGGATTGCTCGAAATCAGCATGGATGCGTGCTCGCGCCATCGAAACCAGCGTTTTCGTGGCGGGGTTGGGCGATTGTTGGGAAAGCTGATCGAGCGCGGAAAGATCGGCCCTGGTGACGGCAGTCATGATGGTCTGCAGTGTCGTCGACGGAATGCTCGAAGATTGGGCTGACAACGGTGCTGCTGCAACAACCATCAGTGCCGTGACAGCAAGCGTTGCGGGAAAGCGCATGACTCACCTCCTGTTTGAGTGTGCCCGCGGAGTGTATGCAGTGAATATGTACCGGGCAATGACAAAGAGAGGTCTGTCGTTTTCGGTTTTAGGTATTGCGTAATCCATCGCGCTATCGCAGGAATTTGTCGCAATTATTTATTGATGAGTGCATGGGATCGTGCTGGCACGGGCACGTTTGTCAATCATCGACATCGAAATGGAAGTCGACCTCCTGATCAACCCGGGCCATCAAGGCATCTACGCCATCTCTCGGGTTCGCGCCGCCGGGATATGCATTGGTGGGCGACCGCCGCCAAGCCGGTAAGGGATGCACCCAAAAGCTCGGCTAGGCGCCCATGCGCCCGGTTTGCTACGATAACTGTTTGATTCGCGCCCAAATGGGCGTTACCACCTCAGGTTCAACCCAACATGATCGAAACCAATCCGATCCTCGCGCAGATCACGGACCTCAAAGGCCGTATCGAGTCGCTTAGGGGGTATCTTTGACTACGACACCAAGCGTGAACGTCTCGAAGAAGTAAGTCGCGAGCTGGAAAGCCCCACCGTCTGGGACGATCCGCCGCGCGCACAGGAATTGGGCCGCGAACGCGCCCGCCTCGACACCATCGTCAGCGGCATCGACCGCATCACCGCCGGCCTTGCCGACGCCGGCGAATTACTGGAAATGGCCGCCGCCGATGGCGACGAAGCCACCGTCCAGTCCGTGGTTACCGACGTCAACCAGATCGAAGGGCAGGTGGGCAAGCTGGAATTCCAGCGCATGTTCTCCGGCAAGATGGATTCGGCCAATGCCTTCGTCGACATCCAGGCCGGCGCCGGTGGCACCGAGGCGCAGGACTGGGCCGAAATACTGCTGCGCATGTACCTGCGCTGGTGCGAAGCGCGCGGCTGGAAGACCGAGCTGATGGAAGTGAGCGCGGGCGAAGTGGCCGGCATCAAATCCGCCACCTTCCGGGTGGAAGGCGATTACGCCTATGGTTGGCTGAAAACCGAAATCGGCGTGCATCGTCTGGTACGCAAGAGCCCGTTCGATTCCGACAACCGCCGCCACACCAGCTTTACCTCGGTGTTCGTGGCACCGGAAGTCGATGACGACATCGATATCGAAATCAACCCGGCCGACCTCAAGACTGACGTGTACCGTTCGTCTGGTGCCGGTGGTCAGCACGTTAACAAGACCGAATCGGCCGTGCGTATCACACACGTACCGACGGGCGTGGTCGTAGCTTGCCAGACCGAGCGCAGTCAGCACGCCAACCGCGACCGTGCCATGAAGATGCTGGCCGCGAAGCTGTACGAGCTGGAGATACAGAAGCGCAATGCCGAGAAGGATGCGCTGGAAGCCTCCAAATCCGACATTGGCTGGGGCAGCCAGATCCGCAACTACGTGCTCGATCAGAGCCGCATCAAGGATCTGCGTACGGGTATCGAGCGTACGGATACGCAGAAGGTGCTCGATGGCGATCTCGATGAATTCGTGGAAGCGAGCTTGAAATCCGGCCTGGATGCTGGCGCTAAACGCCTGGATGCTTAGTAAACGTCGTCCCGGCGAAAGCCGGGACCCAGCGACTTACTGGAACGTTTAAAGTCACTGGATTCCGGCCCGCGCCGGGATGACGGGTCATACAAAACAGTGACGATGGCTCTGGCTATCGTTTTCACTCACACATTGCTAGATCGGAACCCGCATGAGCAGCGACAACGCCACCCCCGCCAACGCAACCGCCGAAACGACGGTGCAGGATGAGAACAAACTCATCGCGGAGCGTCGCGAGAAGCTCAAAGCATTGCGCGGCGAGGGCATCGCATTTCCCAACGACTTCAAGGTCGACAGTTTTGCGGGCGACCTGCAAACCGAATTCGCCGACAAGGACGCGCACACCGCCGAGACCATCGAAGCCGCCGCGCGTCGCGTGAAAGTGGCGGGCCGCATCGTGCTCAAGCGCGTGCAGGGCAAGGTCAGCTTCGTGCAGATGCAGGATTTCTCCGGCCGCATCCAGTTGTTTATTCACGCAGGCACGGTCGGCGACGTCTACGAAGCCTTCAAGGGCTGGGATGTGGGCGACATTGTCGGCGCCGAAGGTGTGCTGATGCGCACCAAGACCGGCGAGCTGTCGATCAAGGTCAATGTGCTGCGCCTTTTGACCAAGAGCCTGCGTCCGCTGCCGGACAAGTTTCACGGCCTGGCAGACGTGGAACAACGCTATCGCCAGCGTTATGTCGATTTGATCGTTACCGAAGAAGCACGCCGCACCTTTGCGCTGCGCTCGAAGATCATCGGCTTCATGCGTCAGTGGCTGGAAGCCGAGCCGCGCCGCTTCATGGAAGTGGAAACGCCGATGATGCATATCATCCCCGGCGGTGCTACCGCACGTCCGTTCATCACCCATCACAACGCGCTGGATATCGATCTTTTCTTGCGCGTGGCGCCGGAGCTGTACCTCAAGCGCCTAGTCGTCGGTGGCTTCGACCGCGTGTACGAGATCAACCGCAACTTCCGCAACGAGGGTGTGTCCACGCGGCACAATCCCGAGTTCACGATGCTTGAGCTGTACCAGGCCTACGCCACCTATCACGAGATCATGGATCTCACCGAAGCGGTGATCCGCGATACAGCGGAAAAAGTGCTGGGCACAACGCAATTGAGCTGGGATGGCGCGCAGATCGACGTTGGGCCGGCCTTCCGCCGGTGGCGCATGGAAGATGCGGTGCTTGAACTCAATCCGGAGATCAAGCGCGCAGAATTGCGTGACCGCGACGCGATGGCCGCCCATGCCAAGCGCCTAGGTGTGCAGGTGAAACCCGGTTATGGCTGGGGCAAGTTACTGCTGGAGATCTTCGAGAAGACAGTCGAGCACACCTTGGTGCAGCCCACCTTCATCATCGACCACCCTGTGGAAGTGTCGCCGCTTGCGCGCGAGAACGATACCGACAAGGGCATCACCGATCGTTTCGAACTGTTCGTCAACGGCAAGGAATTGGCCAACGGTTTCTCGGAGTTGAACGACCCGGAAGACCAGGCCGCGCGCTTCCAGGCGCAGGTCGATGCGAAGGATTCCGGCGATGACGAGGCGATGCATTTCGACGCCGACTACATCCGTGCGCTGGAGGTAGGTCTGCCGCCGACTGGCGGCCTAGGTATCGGTATCGATCGTCTGGTGATGCTGTTGACCAATTCGTCGTCGATTCGCGATGTGTTGCTGTTCCCGTACATGCGGCCCGAGGCATGACGCTTTAGCTCGTCATCCCGGTCTACGCCGGGATGACGAGCTGAGACTTGGCTGCCTTGTATAGGCAGCTTAAAACTCCAGCTCCTGCGCCGCACACAAATAATCAATCATCGGCGCAATGCGTTTGTAGCTCGCCACCATGTACGGCAGCAGTTCCGCCGAACAAGCAAGCGAATCCTCAAACCCTTCGCCGGCAGCAAAATCCTTGCGCTTCAGATCCTCGATCAATTCATGCTCGGGATCGAAACCGCGCGGCGGCCGTGTCAGCGACTCCCCCCAGAACGTGAAATGGTCGCGGAACGCCTTGCTCTGCGTCGCCCGTTTCCACGCGGCAGGGTTGTCCGCAAGAAAGGCACGGATGTGCTTCAAGGCATCCGCTTCCGGATGCCACATGCCGCCGCCGATAAAGCAGTCGCCGGGCTGGATATGGAGGTAGAACGAGGGGGCGGGGATCTCGTGGCGGCGCTCGTGGAAGAAGCGTGCGCTGGCCCACGGCTTGTAAGGATCTTTATCCCCTGAAAAGCGTGTGTCGCGATAGATGCGAAACAGTGAGCCGCCGTTCTTGCGTGTGTCGGCACGGTAATGCGCGCTGATCTTGGCCAGCGGCGCTTGCAGGTCGGCAATCAGCTCCAGAAAAGGGTCGCGGACATCCCGTTCGTAATCGGCTTTGTGTGCGAGAAACCACTCGCGGTTGTTGTTGCGGTCCAGCGCGCGGAGAAAGCGGAAAGTGGAGGTCGAGAAATAAGCACGTGGCATGGTTCGGTTCCGTGAGTCAGGCGGCGACGCCGGCTTCAGTAGCAAGTTGCTCGCCCCAGGCTTGCAACTGGTCGAGCAGGGCGAATTTATCGCCTTCAGCGGGGGCGTTGCGCAAGACCAAGAGCTGGGCGAAGTAGTCGGAAAGCGTCAATGTGGTCAGTGGTGTCGGGCGCGTCAGCCGTTCTAGGCGGAAACTTTCCCAGCGCGCCTGCTCTTCTGGCGCGAGCGTCTCCGGCCAGTTGCGCGCGCGGTAGCGGAACAGGAGTTCGGCATATCGGCTATCGCGAAAGTCGAATTTGCGTTGACCGAGTTGTTCCGGCGGCGTGGCGCGGACTTCGCGCAGCAAGCGTTTGTCCGAGTCCGGCAGGAAACCGCTGTACAAGGCCAGTTCGGGATCTTCCGGCGGTGGCAATTGAGCTGCGTTCTGGAAAACGCTACGCACTTTGTCAATCAGTCCGGGCGTCCCGCGCAGTTGGTCGGCATGCGCAAGGCAGCGGTCCAGGTCCAACTGAAGCCGTTGCATGTCCACGCCTTTGAGCACCGACAGCGGTGCGAGAGCGGGAGAACGGTTAGCGTGCACCGTGCGCAAGGGAATACGTTCGACGCCCTCGGGGAGGTCGGCGCGCGAGGTGAATATGCGGTCGGCGATATCGTCGGCGTCCAGCGCGAGAAGATCGGCGGGATCCTTCGTCAGGTCGTACAATTCCCACTGATC
>CAJCJD010000135.1 GCA_903970555.1 Vulcanimicrobiota bacterium | reverse complement strand
GGATGGCCACGTCAAAACCGGGATTCCGGATTCGGGGTTCGGGATTCGCAAGTGCGCTCTCCCGAGTGGCAAGGTACCGCTGGATTCATACCGAACCTGCTTGGGTTTCCGCGTCCGATCGCTCTCCGAATCCCCAATCTCGAATCCCAAATCCCCGTCTTATCACTCCGACGCGAAGAAATCGCTGCCGTGTTGGTCGACCAGTTCGAGCGCACGTCCGCCGCCGCGCGCGACGCAGGTCAGCGGATCGTCGGCGACGTGGACGTGCAGGCCGGTTTCCTCGGAGATCAGGCGGTCCATGTCACGCAGCAGGGCGCCGCCACCGGTCAGCACGATGCCGCGCTCGGCGACGTCGGCGCACAGTTCCGGCGGGGTCTGCTCCAGCGCCAGCTTGACCGCGCTGACGATGCCCGACAGCGGCTCGTGCAGGGCTTCAAGCACTTCGTTGGAGTTGATCTTGATCATCTTCGGCACGCCCTCGGCGAGGTTGCGGCCGGAGATCTCGATCTCCTTCACGTCGGTCTGCGGGAAGGCGCAGCCGATTTCCAGCTTGATGCGCTCGGCGGTGGATTCACCGATCAGCGTGCCGTGATTGCGGCGCACGTAGTTGATGATGGCCTCGTCGAAACGATCGCCGCCCACGCGCACGGACTGCGAGTAGACGATGCCGTTGAGCGAAATCACTGCCACTTCGGACGTACCGCCGCCGATATCGAGCACCATCGAGCCGCGCGCCTCATGCACCGGAATGCCGGCGCCGATCGCAGCGGCCATGGGCTCTTCGATCAGGAACACGTCGCGAGCACCGGCGCCTTCGGCTGATTCCTTGATTGCGCGGCGCTCCACCTGGGTGGAACCGCACGGCACGCAGACCAGCACGCGCGGGCTGGGACGCAGCAGGCGCGAACGGTGAACCTGACGGATAAAGTGCTGCAGCATCGCCTCGGTCATGGTGAAGTCGGCGATCACGCCGTCCTTCATCGGACGCACCGTGGCGATATTGCCCGGCGTGCGGCCGAGCATGCGCTTGGCATCGGTGCCCACGGCAGCGACGGTGCGCGGACCGCCTGGACCACGGTCCTGACGGATCGCCACGACGGAAGGTTCGTTCAGGACGATTCCCTGGCCCCGCACATAAATAAGCGTATTGGCCGTGCCAAGGTCGATGGAAACATCGTTGGAAAACATCCCGCGAAACTTCTTGAACATGGGTCCGCCGCGTATCAACTCTGGCTAAAAAGTAAGCGGGCCAGTCTAGTCAGCAAACCCCCTGGCCGCAAGGACATTCTCGTTAAGAAAGCCTTTTAGGACGCGATGATAGGCGCCATTGGCGGCATCTCACCCTAACTTGCCCGCACGCCGGAAGTCGCCTTCCATTCGCGATCCCGCTACGATGACAGGCTTTGATCGAAACCTTTGCCGCGACCAGCGCATTGCGCGCGGGCCTGCCATCACCACATCCGGGGCACCCATCCATCATGTCTGCCGTCATCTGCGGATCGCTCGCCTACGACACCATCATGGTGTTCCAGGACCAGTTCAAGAATCACATCATTCCCGATCAGGTGCACATCCTGAACGTGTCGTTCCTGGTGCCGCGCATGCGCCGCGAATTCGGCGGCTGCGCCGGCAACATCGCTTACAACCTCAAACTGCTTGGCGGCGATCCGCTGCCGGTGGCGGCAGTGGGCCAGGATTTCGCGCCGTACCGCGAGCATCTGCAGAAATACGGCATCCGCATGGATAGCATTCGCGTGTTCGAAGATCAGTTCACGCCGCAGTGCTTCATCACCACCGACCTGGACAACAACCAGATCACCGCTTTCCATCCGGGTGCGATGTCCAGCGCGCATGAAAACCACGTGCGCAATATTCCCGAGATCAGCTTCGGCATCGTGGCGCCCGATGGCCGCGAGGCGATGCTGCAGCATGTGGACGAATTTGCTGCGCGTGGCGTGCCGTTCGTGTTCGATCCAGGCCAGGCGATGCCGTTGTTCAACGGCGACGAATTCCGCGCGATGATCGAAAAAGCCACCTACGTGATCGTCAACGATTACGAGTCACAGCTGCTGCAGCAGCGCACAGGCTGGAGCGCAGCGGACATCGCATCGCGCGTGAAGGCCTATATCGTGACGCTGGGGCCGCGCGGCTCGCTGATTCACGCCGATGGCATCACGCACGAAATTCCGCCGGCACGCGAACGCCAGGTTGTCGACCCCACCGGTTGCGGCGACGCTTATCGTGCCGGCCTGATCTTCGGCATCATGAAAGGCCTGGACTGGCCCACCACGGGCCGCATGGCCTCGCTGATGGGCGCGCTGAAAGTGGAACATCCCGGCACGCAGAACCAGCACTTTACCTACGCGCAATTCGCGCAGGAATTCGAAGAACAGTTCGGTTACGCACTGGCCTGATTTATCACGCCGCATCAGGGAGTACAGCATGTCGACCATCGCAACTATCGTGATCGCGATCATCGCCCTGATGCACGTGTGGTTTCTGGTCCTGGAAATGTTTTTGTGGGACAAACCCACCGGGCGGCGCGCGTTCGGCCTCACGGCGGAATTCGCCACGCAGTCCAAAGTGCTCGCCGCCAACCAAGGCCTGTACAACGGCTTTCTTGCGGCGGGGCTGATCTGGGGGCTGCTGCTCGGCAATGTCGAAGGCACCCACGTCAAGCTGTTTTTTCTTTCATGCGTGCTGATCGCCGGCCTGTACGGCGGATTCACCGCGACGCGCAAAGTGCTTTGGATCCAGGCGCTGCCTGCCGCCATCGGCCTTGCGCTCGTGTTGTTGAGCTAAACGGCGACAGCGTATGACAGATCACGACCGCGAAGCCGTTGGGCAACGATTCGATCCAGCGCTGATGCAACGCGCTCGCGCGCAGAGCTGGGCGGCCCTGCGCGGCATCCGCGAACGCATGCATCCGGGCATCAGCGAAGACGAGGCAAAAGCCGCCGCGGCCGAGGTGTTCAGCGACCTGGGCATGGAGCGGCTGTGGCATCAGCCCTACATCCGCATCGGCCCAAATACCACCAAAACCTACCGCCAGCCCTCCATGCCCGACGTACGCCTGGGCGAGAACGACATCTACTTCATCGACCTGGGCCTGGTGTTCGACGGCCACGAAGGCGATGTGGGGGATACGTTCGTGGTGGGCGAGGCCCCGGAACAGCAGGCTTGCGCCCAGGCGGCGCGGGATTTGTACCGGGACGTGGCCGCGAAATGGGCGACAGAGGGCCTGACCGGCCACAACCTGTATAATTACGCCCAAGAGCGCGCCGAGGCGATGGGTTGGCGTTTCAACCACGCCATCAAAGGCCATCGCATCAGCGATTTTCCGCACTCGGTACACAAAGGCGGCGATCTGGGTGATTTCGGGCATAGCCCTTCCAGCGGCCTATGGGTGCTGGAAATCCAGATTGCACACCCGACCGAACCGTTCGGCGCTTTCTACGAGGATCTGCTGACCGACCCGGCGCATTGATCGCGCCACACGGCCAGCCAGCCTCGGCAACGCCGGATACACATTTGAAACGTACTCTGCGGACAGTGCACGGAATGTCCGCCCCCTGTTCGCCCAACGACTTTTACTTACGGAATCAAGACTGTGGCTCGCCAAAAACCCCTAAGCCTCTACCGCAACATCGGCATCATTGCGCACATCGACGCCGGTAAGACCACCACGACCGAGCGCGTGCTGTACTACACCGGTAAGAAGCACCAGATCGTCGACGTCCACGATACGAAGGACGGCAAGGGCTCGACCACCACCGATTACCTCGAGCAGGAACGCAAGCGCGGCATCACCATTCAGTCCGCCGCTGTGTCCACCGAGTGGAAGGGTCACCAGATCAACGTGATCGACACCCCAGGCCACGTGGACTTCACCATCGAAGTGAACCGTTCGCTGCGCGTGCTCGACGGCGCCGTGGTGGTGTTCGACGGCGTGGCCGGCGTGGAACCGCAGACCGAAACCAACTGGCGCCTGGCCGACCAGTACAACGTGCCGCGCGTGTGCTACGTCAACAAGATGGACCGCATCGGC
>CAJCJD010000134.1 GCA_903970555.1 Vulcanimicrobiota bacterium | reverse complement strand
TCGTAGCAGTCGCCCACGCCATCGGCAAGCAATCGCTTCAGCGGGTGCTCCGGTGACGTGCGCAACCAGCGTTCGCGCGCGCCCGCATCGACGTGCCCGTTGAACGGTGCGCTGAAGCTCTCGATGTTCGGATCGGTATTGCCGGCCACGGACAGAATGGGGGTTTCCACTTCCAGCACGCTACGCTCAGCGAAAAACGCCCGGATAAGCGCGTACAGCTGGGCGCGCCCCTGGAGGCGCTTGCGGAATGGCGTCACCCTATTGGCATCCATGACAGTCATGTCTCGTGCTTCTTGAACAGATCAAGCAGGCGTGCCTCATCCCAAATTTCTACGCCGAGTTCCTGGGCCTTGTCGAGCTTGGAGCCTGCGGCTTCGCCTGCAACGACGAAACTGGTTTTCTTTGAAACGCTGCCGCTTACCTTGGCGCCAAGCGCTTCCAATTTCTCTTTCGCTTCATCGCGCCCCATGCTGGTGAGCGTACCGGTGAGAACCGCCGTTTGGCCATCCAGCGGCAGCGCAGCAACAGCAACCTCCTGCGGCGCAGCGGCAAGCAAGCGGTGCATCGCTGTTTCCGCTTGCTGCAGAGCCACGCGTTTGATTCCGTCGCTGAGATATTCGTCGAGGCTTGCTGCAGCATTCTGCGGCAATCCTGCAGTAATCCAATGCGCGCTGCCGCCAGCGTGCAACTTCTGGATGGTCGGGAAATGCGTGGCGAGCAATTCGGCGTTGCGACGACCAATGCCGTTGATGCCGGCGTCTTCCAACAATACGGCGAGGCTCAGCTTCTGATGCAAACGTGACGAAGGATCGGCTTCGTCGGTCAGCGTGATGCCCGCCTTCAACAAGGCATCCACAACAACGCGATTGCCGTTTTGCTGGAAGAACGCAGCGATCGATCCCGCCACCTCGCCACCGATGTCCGGAAGTTCGCGCAGAATGGCCGCGGGCATATTGCGCACCCATTCCAGGCGTCCGAGCCAGCTGGCGAGTGTTTTGGCGGTGCTTTCGCCGATATGCACGATGCCCAACGCGTACAGGAAGCGCGCTAACGTCGTTTTCTTGCTGGCTTCGATCGCTTCGACCAGGTTTTCCGCCCATTTGGTGGCGATCTTGCCGGCTTTCACGGTTTCAGGAACCGTGCCATCGCGCTCATCGGCACGCTGTTTCATTTCCAGGAAGTGCTGCAGTGTCAGGCCATAGAGGTCGGCAGGCGTGTGCACGTAGCCGAAATCCACTAGCGCATCGACGAAGCGCTCGCCGATGCCTTCAATATCCATGGCACGGCGCGATGCGAAATGAATCAGCGCTTCTTTACGCTGCGCCGGGCAAATCAAGCCACCCGAACAACGCCACGCCGCTTCGCCTTCTTCACGTACGAGGGCGGAGCCGCACACAGGGCATTGCGTGGGCATGTGCCACGGCTGCGTCTTCGCCGGCCGCCGCTCGAGCATGACGCGGACAACTTCGGGAATGACATCGCCTGCGCGACGCACGATCACGGTGTCGCCAACGCGTACATCCAGCCGCGCCACCTGATCAGCATTGTGCAAGGTGGCATTCGTTACGATGACGCCCGCCACTTGCACAGGTGCGAGACGCGCGACTGGAGTTGCCGCACCCGTGCGACCGATTTGTATCTCGATCGCATCGACCGTGGTGCTTTGCTCCTGCGCAGGAAACTTGTGCGCAATGGCCCAGCGAGGGGCACGCGCTACGAAACCCATCTCGCGTTGCCCGGCGTAATCGTCGAGTTTGTATACAACGCCGTCGATGTCGTAAGGCAAGCTGTCGCGTTTGCCGCCGATGCGGCGGAAATACGCAATCAAACCCTCAAAACCCTTGGCGACATCTACTTCTGCCGAAACCGGAAAGCCCCATTCGCGCAGCTTTTGTAGCGTTTTGGAATGGGTAGACGGCAGCTCCATGCCTTCGACGACACCCACTGCATAAGCAAAAAAGCTGAGTTTGCGTTTCGCAGTGATCGCAGGATCCAGCTGCCGCAGCGATCCGGCAGCACCATTGCGCGGATTAGCGAGCGCTTTCTCGCCATGCTCGCGTGCATAGGTGTTGAACGCTTCAAAATCTTTGCGCAGCATGATGACTTCGCCGCGCACTTCCAGCACGCGCGGCCAATCATCGCCACGCAAACGCAATGGGATCGCACGCACGGTGCGCAGGTTGGCGGTGACATCCTCGCCTGTTTCGCCATCACCACGCGTGGCACCCTGCACAAAAACGCCATTTTCGTAACGAAGGCTGATGGCTAGGCCATCCAGCTTCGGCTCGACCGAAAACACCGGATTGCTGCGACCTAGCGTTTGCTCGATACGGCGCTCGAATTCGGCGATCTCGCGATAACGTTCGCGGTCGTTGTTGCCTTCCTGTTCGAAGGCATTGTTCAACGACAACATCGGCAATGCGTGCCGCACCTCGGAAAAGCCACCCAGTGCCCGTGCGCCGACGCGGCGAGTCGGCGAATCCGGCGTGGCCAGTTGCGGATGCGTGGCTTCGAGCGATTCCAGCTCGCGCATCAAGGCATCGTACTCGGCGTCGGTGATCTCAGGATCGTCGAGGACGTGATAGCGATAATTGGCTTGATCGATGCGTTGACGAAGGTCGTCCACACGCTGTGCCGGCAAGGGGGATGCTGACGGTTTGCTCATTCCTGAAGTGTAACGATTTGGAGTTGTCGGATGATGGCCCTATTGAGGGTGCGTGGCTCATCGCAAGTGAAGTTCTAGCCTTTTCGAAGGATGCCCAGGCAAGTGCTTGTGCCTAGAATCGCGCGATAGGCGGCCGGCCTCAGCAAGCGGTCATTCACGCAAATAGCTGCCACAGCAGGTATCATAACGCGCATGCCCCCGTCTTCCGTCGCTCCCTCCGCCACCGCAACTGCGGCCACGGCAGAATTGGGCGGCCTTTCCACGCGCGAACGCTATAGCGGCCTCATCTGGCTGGTTTCCGCGGCGTTCTTCATGCAGGCGCTCGATTCCACCATCGTCAACACGGCGGTGCCGGCGATGGCCAACGCCCTTGGCGAATCGCCGCTGAATATGCGCAGCGCGCTGACCAGTTACGTGCTGACCCTGGCGATTCTGATCCCCGCCAGCCCATGGCTGTGCGATCGTTTTGGTACGCGCAAGGTGTTTGGCGTCGCTATCAGTGTTTTCGCGATTGGCTCCCTGCTCTGCGGCATCTCGCAAACGCTGCCGGAGCTGGTGATGGCACGCGTACTGCAAGGCTGCGGTGGTGCGGCGCTGATGCCGGTTGGCCGCTACGTGTTGGTCAGGACCATCGACAAGCGCGAGTTCGTGCAGGTGATGAGTACGGTTGCCACCTTCGGCCTACTTGGTTCGGTGCTTGGTCCACTGCTCGGTGGGGCGCTGGTGCAGTACACCAGTTGGCGCTTGATCTTCCTGCTCAACGTACCCGTGGGCATTGTTGGCCTGTGGCTCAACCAACGCGAGATGCCAGAGTATCGGCTCGATAAGGCCAATCGCTTCGATCTGCTCGGCTTCCTGCTTTTCGCTGCCGCGTCGGCGCTGCTGCTGGCCGCTTCGGAATTCGCAGGCGACGAAACCATACGCTGGGCGCAAATGGGGGCGTTGGTGTTGGCGGCGATAGCGTTCGGCGCGGTGTATATATGGCACAGCCGCCGCACCGATCATCCCGTAGCGGATCTCAGCCTATTGCGTGTACGCAGCGTATGGGTTTCGCTGTCAGGCAATCTGCTTACGCGCCTGGGCGTCAGCGGCATGTTCCTGTTGATCGTGCTGTTCCTGCAGGTGGGATGCGGGTGGTCGCCGCTGATGGCAGGCTTGATGATGGTGCCGCAGGCGCTCGGTTCGATCAGTGCGAAATGGTTGGTGAATCGTCTGCTGATCCGCTTCGGCTATCGCCGCATGCTCTTCGGCAATACCTTGATCGTGTCGGCCCTGTTGGCCATGTTCGCGTTGCTTGGCCCGCATACGCCGATCGTGCTGATTGCCTTGCTGGTATTCGTGTACGGCGGTTTCATGGGTATGCAGTACACCACCATGAACACGCTGATCTATGCCGACTTGGACATCAAATACGCCTCGATGGCCTCATCGATGGCGTCGACGACGCAGTATCTGTCGATGAGCTTCGGCATTGCCCTGGCCACCATCACTATGCAGACGCTGCTGCACGGCCAAGGCAATGCGGCCTATGTCGTGGCATTTCGCTGGACGGTGATTTTGCTGGCCGTTATTACCGCCGTCGCTAGCCGCGTATTTGCACGACTCGACAAGCTTCCCGCTGCACGGGTGCCATCTCCCCCTTAAGCGGGTAGCATGGCGGCGATGCTTATGATCGAAGGATTCCGACCATGCACCATGCCAACGAAATTCTGCTCTCTCTTTTCATCGTCTTCGTTGCTGCGCAGATCGGCGCGGAAATTGCACAGAGGCTGAAGCTACCAGGTGTGGTGGGCGAGATTGCTGCTGGCTGCGTGATCGGCCCTTCCCTGCTCGGCTGGATCACACCGGAGCAGATCGCCTCTGGCACGCCGCTGGATGTGCTGTCGGAAATCGGCGTCGTGCTGCTGCTTTTTTCCGTAGGCCTGGAAACGCGGCTTGAAGATCTCAAGAAGGTCGGCAATTCAGCCATGCTCGTTGGTGTGCTCGGCGTGCTGTTGCCGTTCGGCATGGGTGCATTCTGGGCGCATACGAGCGGTTACCCATGGGGCAAGTCAATGTTTGTCGCCGCGGCATTCGTGGCGACTTCTGCCGGCATCACGGCTCGCGTACTGCAAGAACTGGGCGTACTGCAGCGCGTAGAAAGCAAGGTGATCCTAGGCGCTGCCGTGATCGATGACATCCTAGCCATGTTGTTGCTTGGCGTAGTGGTGTCCCTGCAAGGCGGCGAAGGCTTCAACCTTGGCCATCTACTGATGGTACTGGCAGGTGCGATCGGGTTTATTGCGGTCATCGGCTGGGGCGGCACGCGCGTGATGCGCTGGAATTCGACCTGGCTCGACAAGCCACGCAGTGTTTACTCGCCCTTGTTGATTGTGCTGGCGCTGTGCCTTGGCTTGGCTTATGTATCGACTCTGTTCGGACTAGCTGCGATTATCGGCGCGTTCCTCGCGGGCATGATCGCCTCGGAAACTCGCCAGCAGCACACACTAGAAACCCAGTTTCAACCGTTGCTCGCCTTGCTCACGCCCTTCTTCTTTGTGTTGACCGGCAGCAAGATCAACCTGCATTTGTTGGCCAATACCGATGCATTGATCGCACTGACTGTCGTCACGCTCATCGCCATCATATCCAAGCTTCTGGGCGGTTTTCTTGGCGCACTGTCGCTCGGACGCCTTGGCGCGACCATCGTCGGCTTCGGCATGGTGCCTCGCGGAGAAGTCGGTGTCGTGATTGCCAGTCTCGGGCTTGCCGCTGGCGTCTTCAATGACGAGATGTACGCGATCATCGTGGCGATGTCGCTGCTCACTGCCATGGTGACACCGCCGGTACTTGCGTGGCTGCTACGGCGGACGGCGGACGCTCAACCGCGCGCAACTTGATACGCCGCCAAAGCAGCATGACGCGACTCACCCAGATCGACCATTGGCAATGGATAGCCGCTGCGCTTGAGCAGCGTGGCGTCTTTCCACGGTTCGTGAACCAGCGCATCGGATGAAGCGGCCAGCTCTGGCAGCCAACGACGCAAATAGATAGCTTTCGGATCGAACTTCTGCGCCTGCGATACCGGATTGAAAATGCGGAAGTACGGCGCAGCGTCCGCTCCGCAACCAGCTACCCATTGCCAACCAAGCGTGTTGTTGGCCAGATCGGCATCCACCAACGTATCCCAGAACCAGCGCGCACCGTGATGCCAGTGCAGGCGCAGATTCTTGGTGAGAAAACTGGCCACGATCATACGCACGCGGTTATGCATCCAACCGGTGTGCCAGAGTTCGCGCATGCCTGCGTCAACCAAGGGGATGCCGGTTCGCCCCTGTTGCCACCGTCGCAACTGCGCGTCGTCATCGCAGGCCCAAGGAAATCCGGCGAACCGCGGATTGAAGTTCTCGGTGGGCGTCTTGGGAAAGTGATAAAGCAAGTGGTGGGCGAATTCGCGCCAGCCTAGCTCACGCAGATAAGGCTCGATATCAGGCCGATGTTTCGCACTGCGTGTCCGCAGTAACGCGGCCAGCTCATGATGGATCTGGCGCGGTGTGATTTCACCGAAGTGCAAGTGGGGCGAAAGCCGGGATGTGCCATGTCTGGCTGGCACATCGCGTGCAGCGGCGTAGTCGCCAACGGCGTCATCCGCGAACAACTCGAGCATGGCATGCGCGCCCTGCTCGCCAGGCGTCCAGGCCTCCTGCATGCCTTTGTCCCACGGGATGGTGGGCAACAGGCCAAGGTTCGCCAACTTCAGCCCGCGCTTGACGGGAGCCACGTGTAAAGATGAAGGAACAGGCAGAGGCTCGGCCTCATCAATCAACGTCCGCAGCTTGCGCCAGAAAGGCGTAAAGACACGATAAGGCTGACCTTCCTGCGTTGCCAGCTGCCAGGGCTCTTGCCAGAGCGCACTACCGAAACTATGCACGGCAACGCCCCGTTCGCGTAGCGCTGCCTTGATGTGCATGTCGCGGGCGATGGCTGCGGGTTCGTAAAGGCGATTCCAGTACACGGCATCGGCGCCGCTTTCTTTCACGACATCCAGCAGGACCTGCAAGCTTTCGCCTTCGCGAATATGCAATGAGCCATGATGCTGCTGCAAAGCGCCGTCCAACGCCTGCAATGCATGATGCAGCCACCAACGGCTTGCCGCGCCGGGAGACCAGTCGCCCTCTTCCTGTGGCGCATGAACGTAAAGCGGCACGACACCGGCATGCTCTGAGCAAGCTCGGTGAAGTGCCGCGTTGTCGGCCAGGCGAAGGTCGTGTCGAAACCAGACGATGGCAATGCTCATGCCATCAGTGTGGCGGGATTTAAGCCCCAGGCAAAGTGGTACCGGCGCGCTTGGATCGCATCAGCGCGGCATAGAGTACCGGCATCACCAGCAGCACCAGCGGCACCTGCACCAGCATCCCGGCGATGATGGCGTCGGCTCTGGCACGGCGACCAGATCGCCGATCATGTCCTCCATCAACTGCGACACGTCGACGTCGAGGCCCGGCACTTTTTCTTGGCCCTCTTTGCGGATGTCGTTCATCACCTCTTCGGTGGACGGGCGCGAGCCGTCTTTCAAGCGAACAAAAATGTCGCCGGTATTGGCTTCGGTTAGCCCATCGCCCAACTGGAGGCCGGTGCGCCGGGAAGCTGTTGCCGTCGGGTTGCTGAAAAACCTGCATCAGCACGGCATCCTGACCATCGGCCGTGACGCGAATCCGCTGCGGTACATGACTGAGCGTCACCTCCGCGATATCGCCCAAACGCACTACGCCATGACTATCTGCGCGAACAACGATGTCTCGCAGCGCCTAGACCGTGCTGGGCTGATTGTCGGCGAGCAGCAAATAGAGCTTGTAGTGATCGGAGACATGCCCCATCGCCTGGATCGTCGCAGCATGACTCACCGCTGTCGCCACATCGGCGAGATTGATGTCCTGCGCGCGCAATCGTTCCGGATCGACATCGGCATGAAATTCGGCAACTTCTCCACCCTGCACGCCTACACGCGCAACACCGGGAATACTGCTCAGCAAAGCCGCACCCAAACGCCTCCGGCAATATGCCTACATAAGGCTAGCGGTACTTGCTTAGCTATAACTTTGTAAGAGGCAGATGCATGAAATACAGGGACTTTGGCAACAAAAAGCCTACAAACGCAGGCTTATGCCGGATGCGTATCAGGCATCAAATAACACCCATCACGCTAAGGCGCAGGAGCCAGCAACGGAGTAACCACCTTATCCAATCGGTCAGCCGTCCATGCCGGATCTTTGTCCTCCCAGCCGTCGTCTACGAGACGACCGTCGCGGTCGATGATGAAGCTCACCGGCAAATGCCAGATGCGCCCATAGCCGGGCACGTGGGGGTCACCCAGCAGGCCCACCGGAAAACTGAGGGAATTTGCCACAGCGCGCACTTGAGCAAGATCGTCCGGCGTATCCAGACTAAAACCCAACACCACCAGACCTTGTTTCGCGTGTTCCTGCGCGTACCGGGACAGTAGCGGCAACTCTTCCCGACACGGGTCGCACCATGTGGCCCAGAACGTCAGAATAACAACCTTGCCGCGTAGATCGCGCAAATCGATCTGTTTGCCATCGAGCGTATTCAACGCGATGGGCGGTGCTGTCTTACCGATCACCAAGTCATTGGCCAGCAAAGGACGTGCTGTAACAACCAGCATCAGGCCTACGCATGCCCATCGTAGAAACTTAGTCGCGAAGTTGGATTTCAACAAAAACATCGTAGTCATCGTGCTAGGTGTTGCCGCTACAACGCGGCAACGGGGAGTTTAGTGAGTTCGTCTTCCAATTCAGAGTTTCATGCTGACGCCAACGGTTCCAGTCCAGCCCGGAAACACCTGGTAGCCCTGCAAATGGCTATAGACCGGCACCTGCACAAAGGCATACAGCTGAAGGTTTTTACTTACGCTGGCACTGATACCCGGACTGAGATAGGCCACGGTGCCTTCGGTATCGGGCCTGTCGGCCAGAAACCCCTGATCGGCCATCTTGTGAATCCAGTTGATCTGCACCTGTGGTACCCAGTTCGCATGCGCCTCATAGCGCAGGCCGAAACTGACCGATGTGAGATTACCGGGGCGATAATCAGCGCCTGGCGTATCAAGATTTTCCTTGATCGCCGCCTGGAATTGCCCGTTCACGAACGCATCGAAGTTCTGGCTTACGGGCTGGAAGTAGTACGCACCAGCGATGAGGTCGGTGCTACCGGTGCCAGGTTGCAAACTGGTATCCAGCGACTGGCCGAGGCCGGGACCGTTATAGAACGTCACCGGATGACCGACCAGATTGCCATCTTCGGCCTGCCCACCGTAATTACCCGTCGGCAATTTCACTCCGAGCTGCACGCCGAAGTTGTGCGTCGGAAGAAAGCCTTGATAGCTGGCCAATATCTTGGCGTCTCCAATACCCGCGACATGGGCGCTGCTGATTTGGTCGGGCGCACTCTCCGCAGGCGTGTAAGGCTGCAATTGATTGCCATAAGTGGAGTGATCGCGCAGCACGTACGGAACCGTGAAGGTCACACCCCAATCCGCATCGAAGCGATATGTCGCGGAGAGATTGATGTAACGATTGATGGTGCCCTTCTCGATCTCGCCACCACCCAGCGACGGATCGGATGGCTGATTGACGACCTGCTCGGGCGTAGCCTTGCTACTGCCATGACGCAGCTCGTTCTGATCGATAAAGGTGTAATCGATGTTGATGCGCCAACCAGACACCGTGGAGTAACCGGTCGCTGCGTCGGTGCTAAGCGTGCAACCACACGTAGCGCACGCATGTGCACCTTGCGGAAATGTCCCTATCCCAAGCAAAACAACACCCACGGCAAGAGGCCTAACCATCAAGCTTTTGTTGCGGGCTGGAAAGGTTGGACTTGGATCAATAGTTTGAGCATGAGACGTGCGTACGGGATCCATGACGCGCATGAATGAAAGCTCCAAGATTCACTGCAGTCATCGCGATGACTGCTAAGCCAATGGCTATCGCGTTTCAACGGCGAACAGGCGCATGCGGCGCTTATTCGCTTGTCGGAAACGGTTCGAGAGAAAAGACAAACATCCGTGGCGTTTACGCCATGGCAGTTCGTCTGTTGGCTAAGCGACGCGCGGTGGTCCGCGAGGATTGGCGCTAAGAATGGGCGATGCATACGCATCATCGGCCCGAGCGACAATCGGTACGACCGGATTAGGCGCAACCGGAAGAAGATGGAGCACCTTGCCGGAAGCCAGCAACGGCGCGTGATTGAGCAGCACGCAATAGCCGCACTTATCCGTGGGATCCGATGGGCTACTGGGCGAATCAGGATGCCTGGTTCCAACCTGATGCTCGGGGCACGATGCCCCCATGCCCGGCATCGAACTCGCCATCGGCATGACCCGCGAGACCGCAGGCATCACGACAATAAGTGCCATGGCCAGCAGAGCCAGCCATGCAACTAATTGACGAGAAGGCTTCCGTTGAAGCACTCAGATTCCACCGTGCGAGTCGAGACTTACATTATTGCATTTCGGGCGCCCGCGATGCAGGCAATGTGGCAAAGCACCGCGTCAGAAAGTCAAACACGCCCAATCACTTTAGTTGCCGAGCATGGAAAACCGTACCGAGAAATCGATCGCTATAGCTGAACGCATTCGATAGTTTCCAGCGAATTGCAACGCATTTCTGGCCAGCAACCGCGTAGAGGTTGCCTTTGCCACACAGCTAAATTTGACGATGCTGACCAAGCCTCCGCGATACCATCGTCCAATAGATCGCCCTTTGCGCCTTTGGCCTAATGCCGGCAGCGGTGAAATCATCTTCCTGAATCGATCGAGGCATTCGCGCACTTCAGGTCGAATCTCGAAAGGGAAACCGTGACGGCGCAAGGCCGTGCAAATGCCGGCATTTGTGAAAGGAGAGTTCATGAAACAGATCCCGATTCTCTTGATCGTAGCCGCAGCCGCGATTGGTACTGGCGGTGCCATGACATTGTCAGCAGCAGGCGCCGACTACGAAAGCTCCCAGATCTTCGGAGGCAAACTCCCTCCCGGATATCGCGACTGGACGTTGATCTCCGTGGCCCATGAAGCAGGCAAGTTCAACGACATACGCGCCATTCTCGGTAACGATCTAGCAGTCAAAGCGTATCGGGATGGGACCGTTCCGTTCCCCGACGGCGCGATCGTTGTGCGGGTCGCATGGAGCTACGTCCCATCGGAGGAAAACGACAAAGTCTTTGGGCAACCCCAATCCTTCGTTGCAGGGACCCCCACAAACGTTCAATTCATGGTGAAGAACTCACGCGAATACGCCTCTACTGGCGGATGGGGGTACACGCAATTCAACGATGGCAAACCCGCCCACGTGGCGGTACAAGCGTGCTACGCCTGCCATGTGCCGGCCAAAGCGCGCGACTATCTCTTCACCCGTTATTCGCCTTAAAAACCACCCTCTACGCGATGCCAACCGCATCCCGCAGCGACCGCTAAAGATTTGACACGCGCAACTGAACAAAGAAAAAGCGCCACAAGGGCGCTTTTTCAATCTTTGCGTTGGAGGCCGAGGTCGGAATCGAACCGGCCTACACGGCTTTGCAGGCTGCTTACAAGTAAGCAATAACAATGATTTACATGACTTGCCACCCGGTCTGCCAACTATGGTCGCGGCCAAATCTTCAGTCCACCACTGCTGCGCGTCTTTTGGCATGATCTAGTTAGGTCCGCTTTCGACCCGGAGCGGACATTCCAGGTGAGCGGCTGAGTTGAGACCGAGGGGACGTTGATGACTCGTATGGCAAGGATGTTGTTCGTGGCGATCGCGACGCTCTCGGTATCGAAAACCGCTCACAGCTATCAAGCAACGGCCGTAGAGGTCACAGCGGACAAAGCCGTTCTGGCTGCGGTGGTCTCCCTTCAGTGCGAAGGGAACAATCGCGGCAACGTCCTACTTTCTTCGAAACCGTCAGCTCCGGATGCACTTCATATCGGCCATCCGAGCGGCGTCACCAGTGACCAGATTGCAGATCTTGTAAGCCGCACCGAAGCGACCGATGCACTACCGAAAGGCATAGAGTGCCCTCGGGTACGAGTAGTGCCGTATGCGAAATTGAAAGCAGCCTTTGATAGGCCGGCGAAACATCCTATGGAGTTTCCCGTCCCTGCAGGCGTTCGGATCCCCATTGGAGCGAACACGGGCTTCAAGGACGCTTTCCCGGGCATTGGCGTCCTGCTCCGGCTCAGTATGCCGGTCTATTCCGAAACCAAGGACACTGCCGTCGTCTATTTCTCAGAGGACTGCGGGGGGCTGTGCGCCCATGGGGAGTACGTGGAACTGCGGCGCGTAAAGGACAGATGGCGGGTAATCCGGCGCATAGAGGCTTGGACCTCCTAGAATGGCCTGCGTACGCTAGGAGTGTCTGCTTCCGACCCAAAGCAGACCTTCGGACGCGCGATCGACGTCCGGTTTTGCGCCGGATTGTTAGCCGGACATAGGGCAGATAAAGTTCTCATAAGTCAGGGTTTTACGGGCCGCGTTCAGCAAGGGCGCAAAGATGTATAACCGGACGTCGACGTCCGTCTATTAGGTAGTTAGGCCTTATCCATGACAGTCTTTAAGATCTTGTCCTGCTCGTCGGCTAGTGCAGATCGCTCCGATTTCACCGTGCAGGTCCGCTCAGGCGAGTTGGCGGTTGGCGACTCATTCGCTTGCTTCGATACGCATCATCAAACAACGTTTCAAGTTCTTCTAGTCAACGCTACCGCCGAGCATGCAAAGATTGTTTGTGCAGGCCACATTGGCTTCAACAACCAATACGCTGGTGCGTTAGTCGACACGTCAGCAACCACACAACCTGATGCGTTTCGCTACGAGCACGCGGCGCCTTCAGCCTAACAATTCCCCGTAAGAGACTTCCCGTCAACGCCGCCCGCTTGATGCTCTTGCCTTGAGCTTTCAGGCTTTCGCTGGTCATCATGTTGTCCTCTGTGTAGCGTCGTGCGTGTCAGTGCTTGCGGCGTTGAACGTTGCCAGACTGCATTT
>CAJCJD010000133.1 GCA_903970555.1 Vulcanimicrobiota bacterium | reverse complement strand
CTTCGGTTCGGTGCGGCCGTCGGCACGATGCTTTAGCGCATCCATGCCACCCTTGGCACCGTAAGCAATAAGCATCACCACGACGGCACCGATCGTGAGGATCGTCATCCATCGGTTGCCCTTTTTCTTCTCACCTACGCTAGGTATGCCGCGCTCTTCGCTGGTGCGCGAGTCGCCAGGCTGTTTCACGTCGATCATGGGTTGGCGCTCCCTGCGTTCCTGGTAGCACGTAAGCGAGCGGGCACCGACACGGCGGGCTCCGCCTGCGGTATGTCGGGTACGGCGATGACCGTCGGTCGAGGTGCCGCCACCGGTGGCGCCGTGGTCACGCCACCATCCTTCACGGGCTCCGCGATACCTCGTGTTACCTCGCTGCTGCGTGTGCCGGTCGGCGTGGTGACGCCAAAGCGGTTGTAGCTGCGATTCTCCAGGCAGGCCACCGCCTTGCCCTGACGAAGCACAAACTTCGACGCCGTGTGATGCACGACATAGAAATCGCCTTCCATGGCGCCATCAACAATGCTCTCCGTGCCGTCGGCACCTGTCTCGAACACAGCCGGAATGGTTTGCGCTGCCGGAAAACGCAGGTACGTGAAGCGTCCATCGTCAAACACTTCGACCGGCCAAAGTTTGCGATCGCCGCACGCGTAGAAATTCCAGTTCCGTACATCAGCAAGACGCTTCAGCGACGACTCCATCTGTCGTGCCTTCGCCGTCTCCGTTCGCTGTTGCAACTCAGCCGCCTGCGCAGCGGCCTCGTCCTGAGGGTAGCGATAGCGCACCAGGAAATACATCGCGCTGCTCTGGGCACTTTTATCCACATGGCTGCGCGCATCCAGCGAGAGCTGGTAAACGCGCTTGTTCGTCATCACCGTCATGTTAGTGGCCGCGTTGTCTTCCCTCGGCTTCACGAACAGGTGATTCGCGGCTGGTGCTACGTCCCACGCAAGCGTATCGCCCAGGGCAATATTCTGTACTTCCTCGCCACTGGCGAATTCGATATCCGTGGAGTAGCCGTAGTGGCCAACGACGCGTACCACATCGGACGGGTTATAGGTCACTTCCTTGATGCGCTTATCGAATGCGCCAGGGCGTGGGACCGATTCTGCGATGGCCGCCGTGCTGAGGATCGACAGCGCAACGGTGAGTGCGATGAAGGTTCTGCGCATCATTGCGGTTTCACCGTGGTCGCGTTTGCGGTGCTATCCGAGTCCAGTCGGTAGTCGGTGATCTGCAAGCCCACTGGATTGACCAGGCGCGCCTTGGCATCGAACGATGCCTTGACGTATCGGTAGCTGATCGAAGCGATCCAGTTGGTCGTAACTGGCTCGCTGTTGGGCGTTTTCTGGATTCTGGCGAAGCGCACCTGGGCCACGGAGCCGGGCAGGAATGCGATCGAGCTGACGTGGATCTCTACCCGGCCTTCCTTTTTGTAGATGGCACTGGGTGACGTCGGATTCTTCGGGTTGACGATGGCAAAATAGGCGGTACCCACTTCGGTGTCGGACATCAGCGAGACGGCTTCGTAGTTCGCGAATGCCTGCGTCGGTGAATATTCTTCCCGGTAGTTGACATAGCGCGCCAGGAAATAGCGATCCATCGCCTCGCTGTACGTGACGGTGTGCTCGTCCAGGTGCGTGATGATGTCGGCGTTACCATTGCTCTTGTCCACCCGCACGACGAACGGTTCGACCGTCTTCAGCGGTGCGAGCAAGGCCACGGCGGCGCAGCCGGCTACGCCGCATAGCAATCCGAACGCCGCAAAACGCCAGGCGCGCCTCTCGCTCTGGCGGGCACGAAGCACTTCATTGGCTTCCCAGAACGCCGAGGCTTCGGCAAAAGCCTTGAGCTGTGCCTGGCTCACGGTGCGTGCTCCGTGCCGGGGTGCACGTAGTGCGACGCATCGTTAATCGGGAAGTACGCGCCCTTGCAGCGCGGCGGCTGATGGCTGCAAGCGGCGAGCGAAAGTGCGCAGCCAGCCAGTACGAGAAAACGCCATATCCTTGGCATGACAAACCTCAATGAAAGTTATTTGGGTGATTGCGTAAGTCGTGCGCGGCCTGCCGCGCCTGTTGCCCCAGCGCCGCCGGTAGTCGCGCCAGCGACACCCTTGATGGCACCGCCGACGGCTGTAGCGACTCTGCCAGCCGGGCCGGTGGCCATGCGTGCGGCACCTTGCGCATTGCCGGTGATCTGTTTGACGATCGACAGACTCTGCATCGACACGCCGCCGCCAATCGCCGACGCAAGCGGGCGCACCTGAACCATCACCACAATCATGCACATGAAGAAGCCCAGCTGCAGAAGAGCGGTGGAGATCGTGCGATCACCCGCGGCAAGCTGGCTACTAAGCATGTCCATGCATATGACGCAGGCCACGGCAACCATGACGAAGACAATGGAGAACGTCATGACCTGCCCGAGCCAGCCATCGAAGAACCGCTTCGTCTGGTCGAAAATCAACATCATGATGAAAAGCGGCCCCGTGGCCAGCAACATCGTCAGCGACAGGTAGGCGAGAAACACCGTAGCCAGCGAAATGCCACAGAGGATAACCGTGAGCAGGGCGAGCATGGCGCCAATCGCAACGTTTCTTAATCCGGTGCCGATGTGCCAGATGCTGAAATCCTCGAACCACGTTTTGGCGATGTCTATACCTTTGTTGAAGGTCTCATCAATAATCGTGGCCAAGCCATCCGTGGAGCCGCGATCCACGAGTTCACCCGCTATCTGTGGCGGCACATTGATGAAGAAATCGATGACGTTCGCCTGGTAATCCGCGCTGGTAAAGGCCAGGAGCACGATGAAGATAATGCGCAGGATGCGCTTGGCGCCGTCGCTGAAAGGCTCCTCCGTTCGTCCCGTCGCAATGGCCAGGCCCCAGAAGATGATGTAGATGGTCAGTGCGGCAACCGCGAGTGGCTTGATGATATCCATCATCGCGGTGGCGACGTGGGCAGCTTCCTCGGCGAGCGGAGTGACGAGACCGTCGAGGATGGCGTGGGCGATTCCTGGCATGTTCGATCCTCGAGTGCGGGCGGGCAATGCCCGCCCGGCAACGTCGATTAAGGGTTAACGGCGCGAAGCGCCTCTTCGTGCGCAGCATCCGCGCGAAGGCTCTCTTCATTCTGTGCATCCCGCTGGCTATCGAACACGCCATTGGCCGATTGAAGCTTGATCAATTCGTTAAGCATCTTGCTGTTGGCCACCTGCGCCTTGGCACTGACAATCGTCAGGTCGGTGTCGTCGTTGGCGTTGTCCAGCTGTTGTTGAAGCGCCTTGATGTCCTGATCACGCGCGTAACCCGCGTCAAGCGTCGCGGCGTTCACGCCATGCCGGTTGCTCGCGTTATCGAGCGTGGCCTCGATGCTGGAATAGTCGTCGGTGGTTTTGTCTTTGAGGTCGCTCTTTCGCTTGGCTTCGATGTCCTGTCGCATCGTGGTCGCCGCTTGGCCGGCCGCGGAGCTGCCCTTCATCACGTTCAGGGTTTCCTGCCAATTGCGAGGCGTGTCCTCGGCGGCGTTTTGTGCAAGCGCGACATGGCCATAGGCCGCCACGGCGATGGTCACGATGGTAAACAAGCCGCGTCGTTTCATGGATGTGCTGTGCATGGTGTCTCCTTGTGAGAGGCGGTGAGAGCGTCAGGAACGATCCCGGCGCAGTTGGTGGAACAGGTGCATCCAGTCGTCGGGAGCGTCGCCGGCGCTGGCAATAGCCCGTTCGGCCATCTCAACGCTTGCAGCGGTGCTGGAGAGAATGGCCAGCTCGTCATCGAAACCGCGCAGGTTCAACTCGCAGACGGTGGAGTTCGAACCCTGCTTGAACAGGAAGCCGCGTAAGTTGGCTTCCACCATGTCGCGCCGGATGATGTCGTACTCGCGTTCGCTGAGTTTGAAGCCGTCGATGTAATCCTCTCGCGCCGCCTTCGGGTTCGGTAGGTAAAGCTGACTTACGCATTGCTCGATCAGCTGGCGGCTGATTCTGGATCGAAGTACATCCGAGGGGCTCTGTGTGCCGAACATCGCCAGCGCGTTGCGCTTTCGATAGGTCTTTACCGCATCCAGTGCCTTGCCTTCGAAATAGGGGTCGAGCAGCATCTTCCAGAACTCATCCATGTTCAGGATGAAACGGCGGCCGTCGATCAGTTGTTCCATGCGGTGGAACAG
>CAJCJD010000132.1 GCA_903970555.1 Vulcanimicrobiota bacterium | reverse complement strand
AAGCGAGGTTTCGGCCACGTTGGTGGCGAGCACCACGCGTCGCTTGGAATCGGGTTTGAAAACGCGATCCTGCTCGCCCGCCGACAGGCGCGCGTATAACGGCATGATTTCCGTTTCGCGGTATTGCCGGCGGGACAGCAGCAAATGCGCATCGCGGATCTCACGCTCGCCGGGCAGGAATACCAGCACGTCGCCGCGCGGATCGTCATGAGTGATTTCATCCAGCACCGCCGCGACATGCTCGGCGCTGCCCTGCTGCATATCGTTGCTGCGCTGATTTCGGCGCGCAGCTACATCATCGGTGGAACGCCAGCGCACCTCCACGGGATACGCACGACCTTCCACGGACACCACTGGCGCGTTGTTGAAGTGCTCGGCGAAGCGTGCCGTGTCGATCGTGGCGGACGTGACGATGATCTTCAGATCAGGCCGCTTCACCGCCAGACGCTTGAGGTAGCCCAGCAGGAAATCGATGTTGAGGCTGCGCTCATGCGCCTCGTCGATGATGATCGTGTCGTACGCCGACAACCACGGATCGCCTTGCGTCTCGGCAAGCAGAATGCCGTCGGTCATGAATTTGATCAGGCTTTGCTCGGAGACCTGATCGGTGAAGCGCACCTGGAAACCGACCTTGTCGCCCAGCTGCGTGCCCAGTTCCTCGGCGACGCGGCGCGCCACCGAACGTGCTGCCAATCGGCGCGGCTGCGTGCAACCGATCAGGCCAGCCTCGCCGCGTCCCGCCGCCAGGCATAGCTTGGGCAGTTGGGTGGTTTTGCCCGATCCCGTCTCGCCGGCGATTACCACCACTTGATGCTCGCGGATCAGCTTGACGATTTCCTCCGCGCGGGCCGTGATCGGCAGCGATTCGTCCAGCCGAATCGGCGGTTTGCTTTGTGCACGCCGCTGCCGCCGCGCAACGGAGGCGGCGACATCGGAGGCTAGCGCCTCCAGTTTCTTCACGTCCAGGCGGCGCGACAGCCCGCGCCAGCGCCCGAGCAGACGGCCGAAATCGCGACTGGAAACGGCTTCCAGCGATTTGCGCAACGCCCGCAGTCGGGCTTCCGGGGAAACGGAGGGTGTATTGGAGTTCGTGTCACTCATGCAGGCGTACATGATAGCTGGAGGCTATCGCCGGTATCTGCACTACCCACATTTAAAGGTGGCGTGCGCGCTACATTCGCTATAAAGCGATTCGACCGAACAGCCAAGCGAAGCATGCGGGACTGCTGGCTGTGAGTTAAAGCCAGAGGGAGCATCCTCAGCGGCACCATTACATGGCACACGTAAATCTGCTGCACTGGTCGCAGTAGAACGCGATGATCCAAGCTGGCCCTGGCCGCTTACACTCCAATTCGAGTCACGCAAGCACCTGCTAAAGAATGCGAAGATAGGCCGCAATCAGCCCCAACCCGCAGGATGGGCCTGACCTTGCGCTGACCGCTCCCCTCGTAATTTATTGAGTGAATGGCCATCGAATTGTTAAGCTCCGCGGGCTCCATACGCCTCGAGAGAGGCACCTCACGGGGATCTACTTGAGCGCCAGACCCACCCAATCAAAATCCAAGCTGTCGATTTTCACCGCTATCGTGTTGGCGTTGATGGTCGCCGCGCTGAATATCGGTCTGTGGTGGTGGGGCAATCGCCCACATGGCCCGGATGACTGGCATGGCCAGATTAATGGGCTCGCGGTCTCGCTATTCCAGCGCTACCAGAACCCCTTCAAGCAAGACTTCCCCACCGACGATCAGATCGACGGCGACCTAAAGCTATTGCGCCAGTACACCGGGCGTATCCGCACGTACTCCACGCTGGACAACCCGCAGGTCTACCGCCTGGCCCAAAAAGAGGGCCTGAAGGTGATGGCGAGCGCGCAGATCGATACCCGCCTGAACAATAACGAGCGAGAGCTGGACACGCTGATCGCCCTGTCGCGCCGCTATCCGGGCACCATCGAGCGGGTGATCGTCGGAAACGAAGTCCTGTTCCGCAACGACCTTCCCGTCGAAAAGATGATCAGCTACCTCGACCAGGCGCGTGCACATATTCGTCAGCCTGTGTCGATCGCCGAGCCGGAATACATCTGGCTGAAGTATCCGCAGCTAGCCAACCACGTCGATTTCATCACCATCCACATGTTCCCGTTCTGGAACGGCGTGGCGGTGTCGTTGGACAAGGACAAGGAAACCGGTCAAGACACCGGCGCAGCCCGGGATGCAGAAGAAGCCTACTTGATGATGCGCCGGAGTTTCCCCAACAAGCATATCGTTGTTGGCGAGATCGGCTGGCCATCGAATGGCGACCACCAACAACGCGCTTACCCATCGATCTCTAACGAGGCGATCTTCGACCGTCAATGGCTTATCTGGGCCAAGGCGCATGACGTCGATTACTACCTCTTCGAAGCCTTCGACCAACCCTGGAAGGAGGGTCTGGGCGAAGGCCGCACCGGCGCCTACTGGGGTCTGTTCGACGCTGATCGCAAGCCTAAATTCCCATTCACCGGCCCGGTAACCGAAGACACCGGCTGGCCATGGAAAGCGCTAGCCGCCAGCTTGCTAGCGCTGATACCGATGATCTGGTTCGGCATCCGCTTCAGCCGCTTTAAGCCGATGGGGCGGTTGTTCTTCGATTTCCTGATCCAGCTGGCCTGCGGTCTGATCGTGTGGTCGGTGACGCTGCCGTTCAATTTCTACCTGGACTGGATCGACTGGAGCATGTTGGTGCTGCTGTTCCCGGCGCAGTTGGCGATCCTGGCGATCCTGCTGATCAACGGGTTCGAGTTCACTGAAGTGTTGTGGCGGCGTGAATGGATCCGCCACGCCGGCATGCTGAAGCCCGACCCGGTCGAAAAGCAGCCGTTCGTCTCCATCCACCTGGCTTGCTACAACGAGCCGCCGGAGATGGTGATCGTCACGCTCGATTCACTGGCCGCGCTGGATTACCAAAACTACGAAGTGCTGGTGATCGACAACAACACCAAGGACCCGGCAATCTGGCAGCCGGTGCAGGAATACTGCGAGAAGCTCGGCAAGCGCTTCCGCTTCTTCCATCTGGAGCCATGGCCCGGGTTCAAGGCTGGCGCACTGAACTTCGGCCTGAAGGAAACCGACCCGCGCGCCGACGTGGTGGCGGTGATCGACGCCGACTACGAAGTGCGCGCCGATTGGCTGGCTACGCTCACCGGCTATTTCCACGACCCGAAAGTGGCCGTGGTGCAGTGCCCGCAGGCGCATCGCGACTTCGAGCACAACCGCTTCCGCCGCATGACGGCGTGGGAGTACGACGGCTTCTTCCGCATCGGCATGCACCACCGCAACGAGCGCAACGCCATCATCCAGCACGGCACCATGACCATGGTGCGGCGTTCAGCGCTGGAGGGCACGGGCGGCTGGTCGGAATGGACCATCTGCGAAGACGCCGAACTGGGCCTGCGCCTGATGCATGCCGGCTACGAGCTGGTCTACGTCGATGAGTTGATGGGCAAGGGCCTCACCCCCGCCGACTTCAAGGCCTACAAGAGCCAACGTTACCGCTGGGCCTTCGGCGCCATGCAGATCCTGAAGGGCCGTTGGAACTGGATGACGAAGAAAGGCCCGCTCACCAGCGGCCAACGCTTCCACTTCCTCACCGGCTGGTTCAGCTGGTTCGCCGATGCGCTGCACCTGATCTTCACCCTGATGGCGATCTTCTGGACCGCCGGCATGGTGGCGCTGCCGCAGCTCTTCAGCTTGCCGATGCAGCTGTTCCTGATTCCCGTGATTGGATTCTTCTTCGCCAAGGCGATCTTCGGCTTTGTGCTGTATCGGGCTCGCGTTCCCTGCAGTTGGTACGACACCATCATGGCCTCGATCGCCAGCATGAGCCTCAGCCACGCGATCGCGCGCGGCATCCTGCATGGCCTTACGCGCGAGAAAACGTCGTTCGTGGTGACTGCCAAGAGCCGGCGCCTGGGCGGCAGCAACTTCGCCGCCTTCGCCCCCGTGCGCGAGGAGCTGCTCATGGCCTGCGCGCTCACGCTATGCATCATCGGCATGGCAAGGAGCACTGCATCGCACTTCACCGAAGGCCAGTTGTGGATGTTCATTCTGGCCGCGCAGGCCATTCCGTATGTGTCGGCACTGGTCGGTGCATGGATCGCGCATACCGCTGGCGACAAAGCCGGCTGATCGCTTGAGCTCTCCCCCTTGCGGGGAGAGCAACTTCGCGGCAAGACGCACCGCAAAATAGGCACAGCCTTAATGCGCAGTCCATGCGCGACTCGCTAAGCTGCTGCTTGCGATGCCGTGACGAGGATGGAACCCTGACGCATGCGCCGGATCTGCCGCCGCCACAATCTGCTCCTGCTGTTGCTGATCCCCACTCTGAGCCACGCTGGGGTAAAGCTTGTCGTGGACGGTGTGGACGATCCGCTCAAAGCCGCGGTTATCGCGGGCGTCAGCCTCTCGCAGTACGCCACGCGCGATGCCAGCGAAGCCCAGGTGCGCCGCCTGTATGAACGCGCCGATGCGCAGGTCGGCACGGCCCTGCAGCCCTACGGCTACTACGAAGCGCACGCCACCGGCAAACTGGAGCAAGCCGGCAAGGATTGGCGCGTCACCTTGCATGTGACGCCCGGTCAGCCGGTTAACGTCACTTCGGTCGATATCCAGCTCGATTCCGCAGCATCGAAGCTCGGCGCGATCCGCTCCGCGCGGCGCGGCATCGAAAAGCTCAAGGGGCAGCGCATGGATGATGGCGCCTATGACACCGCACGCGATGCGATGAGCAGCGCACTCACCGCGAACGGTTTCCTCGACGCGCGCCTCACCGTGCATCGCGTGGACGTGAATCGCGGCGAATACAGCGCGGCCGTGCATCTGGCGTGGGAAGCCGGTCGTCGCTATCGCTACGGTCAGATTCATTTTAAAGGTTCGCAATTTCGCGAAGGATTTCTTCAACGCTACGTTCCATTCAAGCCGGGCGACTATTTCGACCAGGCCCAGCTGCTGAAATTGCAGCAAGTGCTGAATGGCGCGGATTACTTCTCCGTGGTCAACGTGGTGCCGCAGGTCGACACCGCTAAAAACGGCATCGTCGACATCGATGTAGATCTTTCGCCCGCCAAACGCACGATCTACACGGCGGGCTTGTTCGTCGGCACCGACACGGGCTTTGGCGTGCGCGGTGGCATCGAGAACCGCTGGGTGAACGCATACGGCCACAAATGGAAAAATGATGTGGTGCTGGCGCAGCGGCTGAAAACCGTTTCCACGCAATACACCATCCCTTTGCCCGGCGATAACCAGCGCAGCCTCAACTTCGGTGCCACCTATCGCGATGCGAACACGGTGACTTCGCAGTCGCGCACATTGGAGCTGGTCGCCAACGAAAGCGAGCTGTGGCACGACTGGGTCCGTACGGTCGGCCTGCATGCGCTCACCGGAACGTTCGACGTAGGCAAGCGCTCGGACGAACCGGAAGATACGCCGGGTGTCGAACACGGCAGCAGTACGCTGGTTTACGCCGAGGGCTCGCTGACCCGCAAAGTTGCCGACAACCTCGATTTCGTTCGCCGCGGCTGGTCGATCAGCCTCGACGCACGCAGTACGGCAGGCGACTTGCTTTCTTCGGCCCGATTCAGCCAGATCACCGCCGATGCCAAATGGATTCGCGCGTTCTGGCGCAACAATCGATTGATCCTCCGCGGCAGCGTGGGCCACATCTGGACCGATGATTTCGAAGCGCTGCCGCCGCAACTGCGCTTCTTTGCCGGCGGCGATCAGTCTATTCGCGGTTATTCGTTCCAGGCGATCGGGCCAGAAAACAGCTACGGCCGTGTGATTGGCGGAGACAGCGTGGCTATCGCCAGCGCGACCCTGGAACACTACTTCACGCCACGCTGGGGCATCGCCACCTTTATCGATGCGGGCAATGCATTTAATGGCACCGACATTCACGCCAAAATCGGCACGGGGGTCGGCGTACGCTGGCGCTCACCCGTCGGCATGATCCGCGTCGATCTGGGCACGCCCGTCAACGATGCGCAACGTCATGGCATCGAACTGCACCTCGTGATCGGGCCAGACTTGTGAAGCCGATGCCGTGAACACACCATCACCGCCCGCTCCCCGCCCTCGCCGCCGCTGTCTACGCGTACTTGGCGTGGTCTTGCTTCTCATCATCGTGCTGCTGGCCGGCGGCATCGGTTGGCTGATTGATACAGCGTCAGGCCTGCGCTTCGCGCTGGCGCGCGTGCAAGACATCACGCATGGAGCGCTGCAGATACAACACGCGGAGGGCCGACTCATCGGGCCGATGGATATTGCCGCCCTGCGTTACAACGATGGCGAAGGCACCGACGTAAGGGTCGACAACGCGCACCTCGACTGGCGCATCTGGCCTTTGCTGTACAAGCGACTGCATGTCATCGATCTTCGTGGGGACCGCGTCGACGTGGCGCTGCCCAAATCGCAGGAAAAGTCCTCTTCATCGAGCAGCTTCTCGCTAAAGCCACCCATCGCACTCGTACTCGACAGCGTGCATGTCGGCCCGGTAGCCATCACGCAAAATGGCCAGCCGTTGTTTGCGTCCAACCAACTGGATCTCGCCGGCCGCTGGACCGATGACGGCATCAACGTGGATCGATTGTCGCTACACGCGCCGGACGGCCACATCAATCTCGACGGCCAGCTCGGCATCGGTCGCCGTTATCGCGGCAAAGGTCGCGCCGACATCGCTTGGAAGATCGGCGATACTGACTATGCCGGCAGCATCACTGCGCAAGGCAATGGACGCCAGGCGCAGCTCCAACTGGCGCTGACGCAGCCGATGCTTGCGCAGCTGCAACTGAATATTGATCAGCGCAAGAACAATGCGTGGAGCGCCAAGCTTGATGTCCCCGTTTTCGATCCCAAGCCCTTGCTCGGTGCCAGCTCGCTGACGCAGTTGGCGGCAAACCTGCAGGCCAGTGGCGATCAATATGGCGGCACCATCATCGGCGCGCTCGATCTCAACGACTACCATCTGTTGCTGCAGCCGCTGCAGGCGCATCTCGATAAAGACTTCAAAACCCTCATCGTGCAGCAGTTGCAGCTCGCTTCCCCACAAGTGAAAGGTTTGGTCGACGCGTCGGGCACCGTGCAACTGGACAGCAACCCGATCAGTGCCGATCTCACGGTTGATTGGAAGAATGTGGAGTTGCCCGCAAATCTTGTTGGCCAGACGTTGGATAGCCAAGGCCATCTCGCTGCAAAAGGAAGCGCGGATCGTTATCACGCCGAAGGCGACATCACGATCGGGCCACCGGGCAAGCCGGCCAAGCTGGCGCTGAATCTCGATGGCACGCCCCAACAAATCCAGTTGCACACGCTGAGTTTGCTGCAAGCCCAAGGTCATCTCGATGCAAAGGGCACACTCATCTTGCAGCCTGACCTCGCTTGGCAATTCCACGCCACGGCCGACAAATTCGATCCCGGACAATTGTTCGCCGACTGGTCTGGGCTGCTCGACGCTGATTTTGATACGCAGGGCACGCTTACCAAGAACAGTCCGAATGTCACGCTCGATCTGCGTAAGCTCGATGGCACGCTGCGTCAGCGACATCTTCGCGGTAGTGGCCGTTTGCATCTGTCGCCGAATGAAGTGCTCGACGGCACGTTGGATCTCGCTTCTGGAAGCAGCACCGTCAAACTGCTCGCACGCCCTGGCAACAGCAATGACGCCGACCTAACGCTCGCTATCGCTTCACTAGGCGACTGGCTACCGCAAGCCAATGGCCGTCTGGATGGCAAATTCCACGTGAGGGGAAAAATTTCCAAACTCGCCGTCAACGGAAACTTGCAAGGCCAATCACTTGCGTGGCAGGGGCAAACCATCGGCGGCTTGCAGCTGCAGGCCGATATTCCCGACATCAACAATCCCGGCGGCAAGCTCAATATCGCAGCATCCAACGCTCAACTTGGTGGCCTTGAATTCCACGAAATACATCTCAACGGCCAAGGTACCTCTGCGCAACATCAACTCACGCTCGAAGCACAAGGCAAGCCGCTCTCCACCACGCTCGCGCTCAACGGCACGCTGAAAGGTGCAAACTGGAACGGCACCCTCACGTCGCTAACGCTGGATGTGCAGAACCTTCCACGTTGGCGTTTGCAGCAAGCGACGCGCCTTGGCTGGAACAACGGCAGCGCAAGTCTTAGCGAACTGTGCCTGACTGCCGGCGATCCGGTGCTATGCGTTAGCGGCACCAACGACAAGGCCGGCAATCTGGACGTGAGTTATCGACTGCATGCCGTGCCGCTAACGCTTGTTGTGGACGCTGCCGGCAATACCGATCTTCCAGTGAGCGCCGAAGGCACACTGGAGGGCCAGGGCAAGATCCATCGCACTGCAGCGGGCAGCTTGACAGGCAATGCCGCGATCACCTCATCGCAAGGTCGCATCATCTACAACGAGCATCCTGACCCGCCGGCATTGACCTATGCCGGTCTCGCGCTAAACGCCACGCTTGCGCCAGGCAATCAGCAGGTGACCCTGCGCGCCGCACTGAATGGCAACGGACGACTGGATGGCCAAATCGCCATCAACGGTGCACAACAGGCGCTCACCGGCCAGCTCGGTTTGCATCTGGATAATCTCAACATCATTAGCCTGTTCACCGATGCATTGGCCAACGTGAAAGGTCGTCTCGATGGCGATTTCAGGTTTGGCGGCACACTCAAGGAGCCCAGCGTCACCGGCCACGCCGCCGTAACGGATTTCGCGGCAGAAGTGCCGGACGCGGGCCTCAAACTTAGCCAAGGCCATGTCACGCTCAGCGCTGCCGATGCGCGGCAACTGCGCATCGATGGCAGCGTGCAATCAGGAAAAGGTTCGATCGCACTCGCAGGCGTGCTCGGTCTCGATGCTCAGACGCCCAGCGCTCTCACTCTGAAAGGAAGCCAGTTCACCGCGATCGATATACCGGCTGCGAAGGTAGCCATTTCACCGGATGTACTCCTGCGCCATGATGCGCAGGGCCTCAACGCCACCGGCTCGGTGCTGTTGGACAGCGCCGACGTCAATCTCGACAAGCTGCCCGGCAACGGCGTGAACAAGGGATCTTCCGACGTTGTCATTGTCGATCAGCCGCAACAACCGGCCAACAGCGGACCAATGCCGATCACCGCCTCAATCAAGGTCGACCTCGGCCAACATGCTCACCTGGTAGGCATGGGCCTCGATGGGCGTTTGAGCGGTGTGCTGACGGTGAACGAACGTCCCGGGCGTGATACCACCGGCCAGGGCCAGATCAGCGTCAACGGCACGTACAAAGCTTACGGCCAGAACTTGCAGATCCAGCAAGGACTGCTGCTGTTCGCCAGTACGCCGATCGATAACCCCGGGCTCAACATCCGCGCCGTGCGCAGCCTCACCCCCAACGCCACCATCGACGAAGGCCAGCAAGTCGGCCTGATGATTTCAGGCACCGCTCAACGACCGGTATTGACAGTATTTTCCAATCCGGTGATGGAGCAGTCCGATGCACTGTCTTATCTGGTGACCGGCAAACCACTGTCGCAGGTGAAGGGAGGCGAAGGCAGCATGGTTAACGCCGCCGCACAGGCGCTCGGTTCGGCCACTGGCAATCTGCTTGCGAAAAGCATCGGCAGCAAGCTCGGCATCGACGATATTGGCGTGTCCAGCAGCGATGCATTGGGCGGCAATTCCGCTTTCACCGTGGGCAAATATCTCTCGCCAAGGCTGTACCTCAGTTATGGCGTAGGCTTGTTCGAACCGGGCCAAGTCATCACCTTGCGCTATCGCTTGAGCAAGCGCTGGAGTTTCGAAGCGCAGAACGCTACCGACTTCAACCGCGCCAGCCTCAACTACCGCATCGAGAAATAAACGCTTTAGCGCGCCATCATGACTTGTGCACGGAACACGCACACGCCTGTGGGTGATAGCGACCGGTAGGCTCGACCATGCCCTGCTTGCCGTACATGTCGTGCGGCCGCACCCAATCGCCAAGGCTATGATACGGGCCGTTCTCCGCCCTGCCCTTGGGCGTTACGTCAAAAAATCCATAGATGCCGAGGAAGCGTTCGCAGCCGCGCCCGAAGGCGGAATAGGTGTGAAAAATATCGCCGTTCTCGTCTTTGTAGAAAATGCTGTCGCCAGAAAGATCCTCCAGGCCTGGATCGGTTTCACGAAAATTGTAGAACCCTTTTTTCGCCTGAACTTCTTCGGCTGTGTATGACACGTTGAAGTCATAGTTGAAATCACTGTGATACGAGGAGACAAACGGAAAGCGCCAGCCCATCTTTTTGCGCAGTACCTGGATTTCCTCGATGGGCGCGCGTGCGATGGCGACGTAGGAAAGATCATGGTTCTGCATATGAACCAAAATTCCCTCCAGATGATCCACCTCCAGAGCGCAACCTACGCACTGTTGCTGCTGACCGGGCCCCATCATGAAGTGCTTGACGAAGAGCTGACTGCGGCCGTCAAACAGCTCCGACAGCGTTAATGTGCCAAAGGGGCCATCGAACTCATAACGTTTCTCGACTTTCACCCACGGCAGCGCACGTTGCTCTGCACTAAGCTGATCACCCAGCTTCATATGCGCCTTTTCCTTGGCTAGCAAAGCGCGGCGTGCTTCCATCCATGCTTCGCGCGATACGATCTGATGATTCATGACTGCCCTCCCATGTCATTGACTCGATAACGGCACCTGCCTTCGTGTCCGTTATTCCGTGACCACGGCGTGCTCACCCACTGATGCATGAGGCGTGCGCAAGAGAACGGCGCCAAGCAGCGCGCCAAGCGCCGCAAAACACGCCCCCAAAAGAAACGCCGATTGATAACCGCCCGTGAGTGCAACACTCTGCGCACTACCTGCCGTCAACAACGCCTGCGTGTGTGCCGCGGCAACACTGGCAAGGATGGCCAAGCCGAGCGACCCGCCCATCATGAAAGCGGTGTTGACCACGCCGGATGCCAATCCCGATTCGGAAGGCCCGACATCGCTCATCGCCGCCAGCAATACCGGATTAAACGCGATGCCAGCGCCCAGACCGAGCAACACCATGCCCGGCATGATGTCGGGCAGGAAATGCCCTTGCACCGGCGCGCGCGAAAACAGCAACAATCCACACGCTGCCAGCAGCAGTCCGACCGACAATGGACGACGAATGCCGAAGCGCATCACCAACTTGGCCGAAAGCCCCAGCGAGAACACCGCCATGATCAAATTGGCCGGCAGGAACGCTAAGCCCACTTCCATCGGCCCATAGCCCAGCACCAGCTGCATATACAAAGCCGACAGAAAGAACCACGCAAACATCGCCGCCGCCCACAGTACACCCACCACATTCGACACCGCCAGATTGCGCAGTTTGAATAACCGCAAAGGCATCAACGGCACATGCACACGCGTTTCGATCCAGAGAAAGGTCACCAAGAGTGCCAACGCGATGGCGAGCTGCCCCAGCGTACGCGACGACAACCAACCCGACTGACTGCCATTGACGATCGCGTACACGGCCAGCATCAATGCCGCCGTAACCGTGACAGCACCGAACACATCCAGATGCCGAGAAGCCGCCGTTCCCGGTGCGGCCGGCAGCAGACGCAAGGACATCAGCATCACCGCGGCACCAATCGGCAGGTTCACCAGAAACACCCAATGCCAGCTCAGGCTACTGGTGAGCACACCGCCCAGCATGGCCCCAAGACTGCCACCACCGGCACAGACAAAACCGTAGACCCCCATTGCCTTGGCGCGATCGGCCGGCTCGGTAAAAAGATCCATGATCAGCGACAACGCCACCGCGGTCACTACCGCCCCGCCCAGGCCCTGCACGCTACGCGCCACCACCAGCGCAGCTTGCGTGGTGGACATCCCGCACGCGAGCGAGGTCAGCGTGAATAACGCGATGCCGAGCAGGAACAAGCGCCGATGCCCATAAAGATCGCCCAACCGACCACCCAGCAAAAGAAAGCCGCCGTAGGTGAGCATGTAAGCGTTCACCACCCAGGCTAACGCCGTATCGCCGAACTTCAGGTCTGTCTTGATCGAAGGTAGCGCCACATTCACGATGGTTGTATCGAGCACGATCATCAGGACGCCCAGGCACAGGACGATCAAGGCCAGCCATCGACGGTCCGGATGCATGGCGACGTGAGGGGCATGCGCAGTGGAGGGGGACGTCATCTTTTCTCCTGGTTGTCATGGCGGATCAACCGCCTTCCTCTATGGGCGTCGAACGAGTGGTTCAGAAATCGACATACGCGCTCCCTGCCGCCAGATCAAGCGCATACATGCTGCGCTGCGGTTTGACACCTGCAATTTAGATCGATTCAAATCGGGGTTTTGGTACGTTCTTACCGGCCGCGCCATGCGTGCGGCCCCGCAGGGGTGAAAGATGCAAAAGGCACCAGACATCACCATACGACATGCCCGGCGAAAGCTTCTTTTCTTCGGACTGGCCTTGGTTACAACGATCGCGTGCGCGGATCAGAACGATACTTTCTATCGGTCCTTCGAAGCGGGCGAACCTGCGCCGATTGCTCGTAGCACAAAGGACGCCTTTACCCTGCAGGTAGACGGCGGCCCTTCGGCGGACGACGCGTACAGCGCAAAACCTGGCGTCGGTTTCACCGGCCTTCGCTCCCTGCACTATCGTGGTGACGCTGGCGGCAAGCAACAGGCCGCTGTGTTCGATGTCGATCTGCCGGTGCAGGCGAATACGCAGCTTTCTTATTTGCTATTTCCATGCGCGGTTAAGGACGACCTGCGCGATCCATCGACGTACGTCGCCATCGACTTGATATTCGATAATGGCACGCGACTCTCCACCACGGCTGCGCAGGATCAGCATCGCATTGCCGCCAACGCAAGCGCGCTGGGTGCAAGCCGCACTGTGTACGTCAATCAGTGGAACAAGCTCTCCATCGATGTAGGACACGTAGCGCAAGGCCGCCACATTCGCCGCATCGTTCTCATACATGATGGCCCAGCCGCGCACGTCGAAGGCTTCCTCGACGACCTGCGTATCGGCCCTGCAACCGAGCAAACGTCGGACACCCATCCCCGCGATTACATCAACACGCTACGCGGCACCAATTCCAACAGTGTCTTCTCGCGCGGCAACAACGTTCCCGCTGTGACGCTACCGCACGGTTTCAACTTCTGGGCACCGGTCACCGATGCGAGCTCGGACTGGATGTATCAGTACCAGGAACGCAACAACGCGAACAATCGTCCGCGATTGGAAGCGTTCTCGCTCTCTCACGAACCCAGCCCCTGGATGGGCGACCGCCAGACCTTCCAGCTGATGCCCGCAGCCGTCGCCAACGGCGCGCCGAGCGCTAACCGTGCCGCACGCGCATTGAGCTTCAGCCACGCCAACGAAGTGGCGCACGCGCACTACTACAAGGTTGCGTTCGACAACGGCATTGTCGGCGAGATGACGCCCACCGATCACGCCGCAATGTTCCGCTTCACCTTCCCCAGTCAGCGCGGCCAATTGGTGTTCGACAATCGCACGGATGAAGGCGGCATCGAGCTGGACCCTTCGCACCGCAGCTTCAGTGGCTATTCCGACGTAAAAAGCCATCTCTCCACGGGCGCAACGCGGCTGTTCTTCTACGCCATCGTCGACCAGCCGATCAGCGAAAGTGGCCGATTGAAGGGAGAAGGCCGCGATCACGTCACGGCATGGATCGGCTTCGATACGTCGAAAAACAAAACCGTGAACGTGCGCATCGCCACCTCGCTGATCAGCCTGGATCAGGCCAGGCGCAATCTCGAGATGGAAATCAGCCCGAGCGAAAGCTTCGATGATGTGCGCGACCAGGCGCAGCAAATCTGGGACAAGCAGCTCGGCATCGTGCAGGTGCAAGGCGCCAGCCATGGCGAGTTGGTTACGCTGTATTCCAATCTGTATCGCTTGCTGATGTATCCCAACTCAGCCTATGAAAACACCGGAACCGTTGAAAAGCCGGTGTATCAATACGCCAGTCCGTTCTCGCCCAATGTGGCTGCCAACACGCCCACGCACACCGGCGCTCG
This sequence comes from Vulcanimicrobiota bacterium, assembly GCA_903970555.1. GTDB lineage: Bacteria > Pseudomonadota > Gammaproteobacteria > Xanthomonadales > Rhodanobacteraceae > Dyella_B. The sequence continues at coordinate 5,284 of CAJCJD010000132.1, read as the reverse complement.
TATCGTTGATGGCAAGGTGTTCGTGAATAACGGCTTTTGGGATACCTATCGCACCGCGTGGCCGGCCTATTCGCTACTTATGCCGCAACAAGCCGGCGTGATGATCGATGGCTTCGTGCAGGAATATCGCGACGCAGGCTGGATTGCACGCTGGTCCTCGCCGGGCTACGCCGACCTGATGGTAGGCACCAGCGCGGACGTCGCTTTCGCCGATGCATGGCTGAAAGGTGTTCACAATTTCGACGTTCGCTCGTTCTATCAAGCCGCGCTGAAAGATGCCACGGTGGTGAGCCCATTGCGCGGCACCGGTCGTAAGGGCCTGCAACGTTCGATCTTCAACGGCTACACCGACACGAGCGTGAGCGAAGGATTTTCCTGGTCGATGGACGGCTATATCGCGGACTTCGCCATCGGCAATCTTGCAAGCGCACTGGCAACACAAGACGAGGCAAGCGATCCCTATAAAGCGCAATACGCGGATGACGCGGCGTACTTCCACAATCGCGCGCTGGATTACGCCAATCTGTTCAATCCCGACATAGGCTTCTTCGTCGGTCGCAATGCGGCCGGGCAATGGCGTTACACAAAGCAGAACTTCGATCCCTATCGCTGGGGCGACGACTACACCGAAACGGATGCCTGGAATATGGCTTTCCATGCGCCGCAAGATGGTGCCGGGCTCGCGGCTCTGTATGGTGGACGTGCCGCACTCGCAGCGAAACTGGACCAGTTTTTTGCAGCGCCCGGCATCTACCATGTCGGCGGCTACGGTGAACCGATTCACGAAATGCGCGAGGCGCAAGCGATACGCATGGGCCAGTACGGCCACAGCAATCAGCCTTCGCACCACATCATCTACATGTACGACTACGCCGGCGAGCCGTGGAAAGCGCAGGACAAGGTGCGCGATGTGCTGTCGCGAATCTACCTCGGCAGCGATATAGGCCAAGGTTATGTGGGCGATGAAGACAACGGTGAAATGTCGGGCTGGTGGCTGTTCAGCGCCGCGGGCTTCTATCCGCTGCGCATGGGCACGCCCGAGTACGTGATCGGCGCACCGTATTTCCCACATATGGACATCGCGCTTGAGAACGGCAAGCACATCGTGATCAATGCGACCGGCGTCAGCGACAGCAACCGTTACGTGCAAAGCTTGCTCGTGAACGGCAAGCCGTGGGACAAGCTTACGCTGCCGCATGCCCTGCTCGCGCAAGGAGCGACGCTGGACTTCACCATGGGACCGCAGCCATCCAAGTGGGGCAGCAGCGAGCAGGCACTCCCTGCTTCGCTTACGACCTCCGGTAAACCCACGCCGCTGCGCGATCTGGTTGGCCCTGGCCAAGGCGAATCTTCCAGCGAACCGGCGATCTCTAATGTGGATGCCTTGTTCGATCACACCAGTGATACCGAAGCGCAATTGCCCGGCCCGAATGCCACAGTAGGCTGGCATTTCCCGCAGCCCCATGCGGTAGCGATGTACACGCTCACCTCGGGTGCGCAAACTGCAGCTCCGTCGAATTGGCAGCTGGAAGCCTCGGATGATGGCAAGCATTGGTCGGTGGTGGATACACGCCAGAGCGAGCATTTCCCGTGGCCACGCCAAACGCGCGTGTTCGCGATTCACCAACCCACACCGCACGCCTACTACCGGCTTCGCCTTGATAACGACAAGACTACCAGTCTTGCGGAAATCGGCTTGCTAGGGCTCTAGCGCAACTCGCCAGCCCTCCCACCAGGGAGGGTTGGCAGCTCTAGCCCAAAAGTCATGCTCACAAGCCAGGTCTCGCGGACTATCGTGGGGAAATCATTCCCACAGAAGGCGATCGCCATGCAGCGGTTTCGATGGATTCTTACAGCAGCGGTACTTGGCGGCGCCACCACGCTCCTGGCGGTACCCGTGATGGGCGCTAGCCCGGAAACCAAAGCCGGTCACACGGATATCGGCATCGATCTGGGCGGAGTCGACCATGCCATTCAGCCGGGCAATGATTTCTTCGGCTATGCCAACGGGACCTGGCTGAAAACGGCGCAGATACCTGCCGATCGCTCCAGCACCGGCACTTTCTTGCTGGTGTATCAGTTGGCCGAGAAACGTACCGCCGACCTAATCCGCAACGTCGCCCAGGCACATCCTGCTCCCGGCTCCAACGAGCGCAAGATCGCCGATTACTACGCGGCGTTCATGGATGAAGCAAGCATCGAAAAACACGGCCTTACGCCACTGAAACCCCAACTCGATCAGATCGAGGCGATCAAGACGCGCGATGATCTGGCCCGCGTGCTGGGCAGCCAGCAGCGCGCCGACGTGGATCCGATCAACGCCACTAACTTCCATACCGAGAATCTTTTCGGCCTGTTCGTGACGCAAGGATTGCAAGACCCTTCGCAGAACATGGCTTATCTGCTGCAGGGTGGTATCGGCATGCCCAGCCGCGACTACTACCTGTCGCAAGATCCGCAGATGGCCGCGTTCCGCGCGAAATACCAAACGTATGTCGCATCGCTGTTGAAACTGGCCGGTGCCACCGACGCCGATGCGCAAGCGAAAACCATCGTCGCGTTGGAAACCAAGATTGCACAGGCGCAGGAAAGCCTGGTCGATAGCCAGGATGTCCACAAGGCCAACAACGTGTGGAACACGACTGACTTCGCGCAGAAAGCACCGGGCTTGAATTGGGCGGCGTATTTCAAAGCAGCAGGTTTGGATGGCCAAAAGAACATCGATGTATGGCAGCCCTCCGCCACCACAGGCATTGCCGCGTTAGTGGCCAGCGAACCTCTGGATGCCTGGAAGCAATTGCTGCGTTACCACGCACTGGATCAGAGCGCACCGCTACTGCCCAAGGCCTATGCCGATCTCAGCTTCGATTTCTATGGCACTACGCTGCAAGGCACACCCAAACAACAGGAGCGCTGGAAACGCGCAGTCAGCGCCACCAATACCGATCTTGGCGATGCCGTCGGCCAAATTTATGTGAAGCACTACTTCCCGGCTTCGGCAAAAGCGAAAGTCGAAACGATGGTGAAGAACATCCTTGCCGCATTCGACGATCGTGTCGACACGCTGTCGTGGATGACACCCGCTACACGCGCGAAAGCCAAAGAGAAAATCACTACCCTGCGTGTGAGCGTGGGGTATCCAGAGACTTGGCGCAGCTATAGCTCGCTGGATATCCGCGCCGACGATCCGCTTGGCAATCACGACCGTGCGGTCGCACTGGAATACCAACATCAGCTCGCCAAGCTGGGGCAGCCCGTCGACCGTGGCGAGTGGTGGATGACACCGCAAACTGTCAACGCCGTGAACCTGCCGCTGCAAAACGCGCTGAACTTCCCCGCCGCCATTCTGCAACCGCCATTCTTCGATCCGAATGCCGATGCAGCCGCCAACTATGGCGCGATCGGCGCGGTGATCGGTCACGAAATCAGCCATAGCTTCGATAACACCGGCGCCGATTTCGATGCGCAAGGCAAGATGGAAAACTGGTGGACGCCACAGGATGCCGCGCACTTCGAAGCGGCGACGCAGAAACTCGTCAAACAGTTCGACCAGTACGAAGCCCTGCCGGGCCTGCATGTGAACGGTCAGCAGACGCTGGGCGAAAACATCGCCGACGTTTCAGGCCTCACCGTAGCCTACGCCGCTTATCACAAATCTCTCGGCGGAAAACCCGCACCGGTGATCGATGGCCTTACCGGCGACCAGCGATTCTTCCTCGCCTTCGGTCAGGCATGGCGCTCGAAGATTCGCGACGCGGCGTTGCGTCAACGCCTCGCCACCGACGTGCACGCACCCGCGAACTTCCGCGCGCAGACCGTGCGTAATATTGACGGCTGGTACGACGCGTTCGACGTGAAGCCGGGCGAAAAGCTTTATCTGGCCCCGGACGATCGTGTGAAGATCTGGTAAGCCACAAAATAAAAGGGCCGCTTCGCGCGGCCCTTTTTATTGCTGGAGCCGCCATCAGTTCTTTGCATGATTTGCGTTTTCCTCGCCATAAACTTCCGTTTCCTTGGAAAGCGCTTTGGCAACGCCTCGAAATTGAAACGGCGCTTGCAATAACCCTCGTTTCAACCACACCGTTCCTTGAGCGGTTTGTCTACCAGTCGATCCATACTCCAACATTCCCGCCAAAACTGCGGCGATTGCCATCCACGTCATTCTGATAATTGACGGTGCCGTAGACCTTCACATGGCTACTGATCCGTGATGTCAGTCCAAGCTTGAACTCGCCCCAATTCCCTTTCATGTCTGAATAAAACGGAATAGATCCATCGACGGTATCAAAGGATGTACTACTACGCGCCATGAATTCGTGCCAGAAATTCAGTTCAGCGGACCAGGCCAGTACATGCTGAGCACCATTCCCATCGAGCATCCAATTGCCAGTGAGCACGCCACCTAAGCGACTGGCCAAGGATTGTGCCTGGCCGAAATGCACCGAGGAAAAATCGTTGGAGGCACGATTGATGTTGATGTCTTGGTAGATCAACTGCAGTACAGGCTGAAGTTTCAGGCGATCGGCCAATTTCCACGGAATGCCGCCTCCCTCCAACGATCCGGCAATACCACGAGCACCGGTCGTGATGCCCTCGGTCGCCTGACTGGGCGTAGCCGTCACCGACCCATACCAGGTGGCCTGAAGCACGCCATCCAGATACCAGCCATCAGGCCCGTAGTGCGTGCCGTAGACGCCTAATGAAGCTGTATTGAACCGATTGCTTCCGGCATCCAGCCAGCCTTGCAGCACGCTGTCATGCTGAACATCCGAATTCATATGACCTGCCGCGATGTAAACGCCGGCCACATCCTGCTTTCCTTCTCGTGTTCCACTGTCGTAAAAGTTGAAGCCCGTCTGCAATGCGATGAATTGCTGGTCCAAGCGCGGCCCGGTTCCACCTAGCCCGCTTCCACGGAAATCGTCCGACTGGCCAATCACTCTGACCCATGCAGCGGGATCCGGTCCCTGATCGCTGTTACCGCTAGCAAACTGAGCGCCGTTTCTGTCCTGCCATGAGCCAATCAGAAGCCTGCCCGACAGCAACATATCCGATGGCAACGCCGTGTAAAGCGACACTTCGGGGCTGTAAATAGGCCGCTCTATCGTTGGTGTTGGTGTTGGTGTTGGTGTTGGTGTCGGTGTCGGTGTCGGTGTCGGTGTCGGTGTCGGTGTCGGTGTCGGTGTCGGCGTCGGTGTCGGTGTCGGTGTCGGTGTCACTACCGGTACCCGTATCAGCACTGGTGCCGGCACGGGAACATCATCACGCAGATACCAGTTATCTG
>CAJCJD010000131.1 GCA_903970555.1 Vulcanimicrobiota bacterium | reverse complement strand
CTGAGCTCGCTCAATTTCGAGGCCTATCGTCTCTCGATTGCATGGCCGCGCGTCATGGACGAACACGGCAAACCGAACCAGAAGGGCCTCGACTTCTACAAGCGCCTGCTCGGCCGTCTCAAGGAGAAGGGCCTCAAGACCTTTGTCACGCTGTACCACTGGGACTTGCCGCAGCATCTGGAAGATCGCGGTGGCTGGCTCAACCGCGACACCGCTTACCGCTTCGCCGACTACGCAGACCTGATGAGCCGCGAACTCGCGGGCCAGGTCGATGCATGGATGACCCTCAACGAGCCGTGGTGCTCGGCATATCTCGGCTACGGTAACGGTCATCATGCTCCGGGTCTGTCGAATGCGCGCTTTGCCACCCAGGCCATGCATCATCTGCTGCTCGCACACGGCTCGGCGATTCCGGTGTTGCGCGCCAATGATCCGGCGTCGCTGAAAGGGATCGTCGCCAACGTGGGCAGAGGCACCGCAAATTCGGAAAGTGCTGCTGATCGCCGCGCCGCGCATCTGTTCGAAGTTCAGCACAACGCGTGGATTCTTGACCCACTGTTGAAGGGCGCGTATCCGGACGATCTGTTCGAACTCTGGCCGGGTACCGAGCCGCTGGTACTCGACAGCGATCTGAAGACTATTTCCGCACCGCTCGACTTCCTGGGTATCAACTACTACTTCCGCACCAACGTGAAGAGCGACGGAGCGCATGGCTTTACCGAGGTCCCGCTGGAAGGTGTCGAGCGCACGCAGATGGGCTGGGAGGTGCACCCTGATGGGCTGCGCGATCTCCTGATCGGTTTTAACAAGAACTACGCGAACCTGCCACCGATCTATATCACTGAGAACGGTATGGCTTCAGATGACCAGGTGATCGAGGGCCGCGTCGACGATCTGCAACGGATCTCGTTCCTCAAGCGCCACCTTGCAGCGGTGGACAGCGCGGTCAAGGCTGGTGTCGATATTCGGGGTTATTTCGTCTGGTCGCTGATGGACAATTTCGAATGGGCCTTCGGTTATGAACGGCGCTTTGGCGTGGTGCACGTCGACTACGATACGCAAAAGCGCACCGTCAAACACAGTGCCGAGCTGATCGCAAAGTTCCTGGCAGAACGTAAGGCACGCAACTGAGTCACTCAACTGAGTCACTCAACTGAGGCACGTAACTGAACAAGCTGAGCTGGTTTGTATGTCGACCGGAAACAAAAAGGCGCAAAGCCTCAAGGAGACGGAATGAACTGCAGAAGGAAACTCTTGAGCGGCATTGCCTTGGCCCTCGCTCTCAACGGCGTGGTTGCCCATGCCGATCCGTTGAAGGCCAACGTGATCCACTGGTGGACCTCGGGCGGCGAATCTGCCGCGATCAAGCAGTTCGCGGATGCGTACAACAAGGCCGGTGGCCTGTGGGTCGATAACGCGGTGGCCGGCGCCGATCAGGCACGCTCCACGGCCATCAACCGGATCGTAGGCGGGGATCCACCCACAGCAGCGCAGTTCAATACGTCCAAGCAGTTTCATGACCTGATCGATCAGGGCATGCTCAACAATGTCGACACGGTGGCCGCCAAGGAAAACTGGAACGCCATTTTCCCGCAGTCGATTCTCGAGTCTATCAAGGTCAACGGGCACTTCTATGCCGCGCCCGTCGACATTCATATGCAGGACTGGTTCTTCTATTCGAAGCCTGCGTTCAAGAAGGCGGGCATTGCAGCGGAGCCGCAGACCTTCGATGAACTGTTCACCGATCTCGACAAGCTGAAAGCCGCCGGCTACATTCCGCTCGCGCTGGGCGGCCAGGCATGGCAGGAAAAAATCACCTTCGATGCGGTGTTTGCCGATGTCGGCGGCACGGACCTCTATATGAAGGTGTATCGCGACCGCGATCAGAATGCGGTGAATTCGGCTGCGTTCAAGAATGTGCTGACCACCTTCAAGCGCCTGCACAACTATGTGGATCCGGGCTCGCCCGGCCGCAACTGGAATGATGCGACGGCGCTGGTGATTTCGGGCAAGGCGGGCATGCAGATCATGGGCGACTGGGCAAAGGGCGAGTTCTCGGCGGCCAACCAGGTGGCGGGCAAGGACTTCGGCTGCTTCCCGGGTTTTGGTCCGCATTCGCCGTATATGGTGGCGGGCGACGTCTTCGTATTCCCGAAGACAGACAACGCCAACGCGATCAAGGCGCAGAACCTGCTCGCGACTGTCATGACTTCTCCTGAGGCGCAGGTGGCCTTTAGCGCGAAGAAAGGCTCGATCCCGATCCGTCCGGACGTGGATACCTCGAGCCTCGATATCTGCGCGAAAGAGGGCATTGCGATCATGAAGGACAAGTCGCGCCAGTTGCCGAATCCGGAAATGCTGATTTCGCCGGACGTGCAGGGTGCGCTGACCGACGTCATCACCAACTTCTGGAACAAGAACGAGTCGGCTGAAGATGCGCAAAAGGCATTTGCCAGCGCGCTGAAGAGCTGAGCACCGCGATGCGCGCACTCGGCCTGGCCTCGGCATCTCGACGACCGGCGAGGCGGTCGAAGCCGCTTGGGCGGCGCTGGCCGCTCGCCGCCTGGATTGCGCTGTTGCCGATGGTGGTGACGGTCGTTTTTGCCTACCTTGGCACGATGCTATGGACGGCTAAGGTATCGTTTACCTTGTCGCGCACGTTTCCGTCCGATCGCTTCGCCGGGGTGTCGCAATACGTGCGGCTGTTTCAGAACGATCGTTGGATGGTGTCGCTGCAGCACATCGTGATCTATGGCGTGTTGTTTATCATCGCGTGCATGGTGATCGGTTTGCTGCTGGCGATCTTTATCGATCAGAGAGTGGTGGCAGAGGGCGCATTGCGTACGGTATTTCTGTATCCGTATGCGATGTCGTTTGTCGCCACCGGTCTCGTCTGGCAGTGGATTCTCAATCCCCAACTGGGCATACAGGAGGTATTGCATCGCATCGGCTTTGCGCACGCACGCTTCGACTGGATCGTCGATCAGGACTGGGTGATCTATACGCTCGTGATCGCCACGGTCTGGCAGGCCTCCGGGCTCGTAATGGCGTTGTTGCTGGCCGGCCTGCGCGGCATCGACGACGAGATCTGGAAGGCGGCACGCATCGACGGCATTCCACGCTGGCGGGTCTATGCGAGTATCGTGGTGCCGATGCTCAAGACCTCGATGTCCACCGCATTCGTGCTGCTGTTCGTGATGGTGGTGAAGCTATACGACGCAGTGGTGGCGATGACCTTGGGCGGCCCTGGCACGGCGAGCGAAGTGCCCGCCAAGTTCATCATGGATTACCTGTTTGGCCGCGCCAATATCGGACTTGCCTCCGCGGCGTCAGTCGTATTGTTGACCACCGTGCTGGCAATTCTCGCGCCGTTCTTCTATGTGCGCAGTCGCGCCGCCTTCCGAAAGGACGTTTG
>CAJCJD010000130.1 GCA_903970555.1 Vulcanimicrobiota bacterium | reverse complement strand
GGTGATCCGCCTAAGCGGCCAGGGACAGCCCGGCATGGCGGGTGGCCCAAACGGCGATCTCCTGCTTGAGGTAGGGATTCGCGATGACGCGCGATTCAAGCTCGACGGCCGCAATGTGTTGCACGTATTGCCGGTCGCTCCGTGGGAGGCCGCGTTGGGCGCTACCGTGCCGGTCCCAACGCTTGCCGGTACGGTCGACCTGCGTATTCCGGCGGGTACGCAATCCGGGCGCAAGCTGCGTCTGAAAGGGCGTGGATTGCCGGGACATACGCCAGGCGATCAACTGGTGGAAGTGTCGATCAGGGTCCCGGCTGCGGAGAACGAGTCGCAGCGCGAGGCCTATGAAGCCCTACGGGCGCAGTTTGCGCATTACGATCCGCGGCGTTAAGGCTGTTTTTTTACAGGGCTGCAAACGCAAACGGCGCCGCAAGGCGCCGTTTGCTTATGATTCGCTCTGCACTCAGGCCGGCAGCAATTCTTTCAAGGTGGCGACCAGTTCTTCTTCCCGAATCGGTTTGGTCACATAGGCCTTCGCGCCTTGGCGCATGCCCCAGACTTTGTCCGTTTCCTGGTCCTTTGTCGTCACCAGCACGATCGGGATATGCGCCGTATCTGGGTTCTTGCTGATGGTGCGCGTGGCCTGGAAACCATTGAGGTTTGGCATCACCACGTCCATCAGGATCAGATCGGGCTTTTCCAGCTTCGCCACCTCAACACCGGCGGCGCCGTCTTCGGCGGTGAGGGTCTCATGGCCGAGCTTTTCGACGATGCGCTTGATACCAAGAAGCTGCGACGGGGAATCGTCGACAATCAGAATGCGTGCCATAAGGTGGGAGTCCCCTAGTTGTTCCGTGTTGATTCTAAATCGCCGCCGCGGCGCTTCCAAGTTTAAACGCGTCAAACCTTGCCCACGCGCACAAGAGTGCGGCCGAACGAGTCGCCTTCCAGCATACGCCCGAATACCTCCGGGAGCTGCTCCAACGTAATTTCCCGTGTTGCGATCCGATCAAGATGATGGGGTTTCCAGTCGCTTGCCAGATGTTGCCACACTTGGTCGCGAAGATCGCGGGCAGTTCCGGCAGAGGCGATACCCAGCACGCTGACGCCCCGGATGATGAACGGCATGACCGTACTGTCGAAGGCGATGCCCCCAGCATTGCCGCAGACGGCGACGTTGCCATAAGGCACGATCAAGGGCAGTAGCCCGGCGAGCATGCTGCCGCCAACGTTATCCAGTGCGCCACCGAAGCGGGCCGAGTCCATGGGCTTGCCGCTGAAAGCAAGTTGATGGCGATCGATGCATTCGGCCGCGCCCAGCGTACGCAAGAAATCGAAATGATCGGCTTTGCCACTGATGGCATGCACGGCGTAGCCCGCGCGACTGAAGATATCGATCGCCAGCATGCCTACGCCGCCACTTGCACCCGTCACGGCGATGGGGCCGAGCGCAGGCGTTTGAAGATTGTGTTCCATGCGCAGCAACGACAATGCAGCCGTAAAACCGGCCGTGCCCAAAATCATGCTTTCCCGCAGGTTCAATCCTTTGGGAAGCGCGATAGCCCACTGCGAAGGCAAGCGGATGTACTCGCCATATCCGCCGTCACGCGTCTCGGACAGACCGCTACCGGTGCACAGAACGTGGTCGCCTTCCTTGAAACTCGGATCGGCGGACGCCACCACCACGCCCGAGGCGTCAACGCCGCCATTGAGCGGGTACTGGCGAAGTATCTTGCCTTTGCCGGTGCCTGCCAGAGCATCTTTGTAATTCACCGATGAATACGCCACCTTCACGAGGATCTCGCCTGCACTGAGAGCGTCGGTGTTCATCGTCTCCATGCCGCCGCGATAGCCGGTAGCGTCGTTGTGAATACGAAAGGCGTGAAAGTCGATGGAATGGGTCATGGCAGATTCCTCACAGAAACAGAAAGCGACTTACGCCTCGACGCTGCTGCTGTCGATCCATTTAGGCGTATAGCTACCTTGATAGTGCGCCATCCAGTCGAACAATTGTTCCGTACTATCGCCGAACCAAACGCTCTCGCGCTGCTCCGGGCGTACAAACCCTTCGTTCACCATGTGATCCATCATCGTGCGCAGTGGCGCGTAGTAGCTGCGCACGTCGAGAAAGCCGCACGGGTAGGTGTGCAAACCCAGTTGCGCCCAGGTCAGCATTTCGAACATTTCGTCCATCGTGCCGAAGCCGCCGGGCAGCGCGACGAAAGCATCGGATAGTTCGTACATGCGCGTCTTGCGCTGATGCATGGTTTCGACCACATGCATTTCGGTAAGACCAGGATGCGCCACTTCGCGTTCGACCAGTTGACGTGGGATGACGCCGACAACTTTGCCGCCGCCCGCCATGACGGCATCCGCCACCGTGCCCATCAAGCCGACTTTGCCGCCGCCGTAGATCAGTGCGATGCCGCGACGGGCCATTTCCGTGCCGAAAACACGAGCCTGCTCGACGTATTCGGGATGCTTGCCCGAGCTGGAACCGCAATAGACACAGAGGGAGGTGGGCAATGGCATCTGGGCAGACTCGTTTCGGTTCGTTATGGCGGCCCGGAGGTGGGACGTGGTTGATATTTTGTATGCGCTGAAAATACAACGGCCCGCTCATGTCGCCACGAGCGGGCCGCGTGTCATGTAGGCATGGTGCCTTAGTTGCCCTTGTGAATCGCGCGCTTGTCGACCGACAGCGCCGCTTCGTGCACGGCTTCCGACAAGGTCGGATGGGCGTGGACGATGCGTGCGAGATCTTCGGCGGAGCCCTTGAACTCCATCGCCACGACCGCTTCGGCGATCAGCTCCGATACACCCGGGCCGACCATGTGCACGCCAAGCAGGCGATCAGTTTCGGCATGAGCAATCACCTTCACTTGGCCGACTGCTTCGTTCATTGCAACGGCGCGGCCAATTGCGGCGAACGGGAAGGTGCCGATCTTGTACGGAACGCCAGCGTCTTTCAGTTCTTTCTCGGTCTTGCCGGCCCACGCGATTTCCGGTTCGGTGTAAATCACCCACGGCACGGTGTCGAGATTCACGTGACCGGCCTTGCCTGCGATCCATTCGGCCACGGCCACACCTTCTTCGGAGCCTTTGTGCGCCAGCATCGGACCGCGCACGGCGTCACCGATGGCCCACACGCCATCGACGCCGGTGTGGTTGTGTTCGTCGACGACGATGCGGCCGCGTTCGTCCAGCTTCACGCCGGTGTCGTCAGCCAGCAAACCTTCGGTGTAAGCGCGACGGCCCACGGCGACCAGTAGCTTGTCGACGATGAGTTCGTGCGCGCCGTCCTTGTCTTCGTAGGTGAGCGCGATTTCGTTCTTTTTGACTTCGGCCTTCGTCAGCTTGGCGCCGAGCTTGATGGTAAGGCCCTGCTTGGCGAATTCCTTGGCGGCGATCTTTGCCACATCGGCATCGGCCACGGAGAGGAAATCCGGCAGTGCTTCCAGGATCGTCACCTGCGAACCCAGGCGGTTCCACACGCTGCCCAGCTCCAGACCGATCACGCCGGCACCGATCACGCCAAGGCGCTTCGGCACTTCGTTGATGTCGAGCGCGCCAGCGTTGTCGATGATGTTCTTGCCGTCGAACTTGGCGAACGGCAATTCGATCGGCACCGAACCGGAAGCGAGGATCACATTGGTAGCGCTGATCGTCTGTTTGCTGCCGTCGTTGCCGGTGATTTCGACATTGTTGCCTTTCAGCAGCTTGCCCTTGCCGAAGAACGGAGTGATTTTATTGGCCTTGAACAGCTGACCAATGCCGCCGGTGAACTGCTTGACGATCTTGTCCTTGCGGCCGATGAAGGTGCCCATATCGACCTTCGCATTCTCCACACTGATGCCGTGTGCCGGCAGGTTGTGCGAGAGGTTGAAGAACTGCTTGGACGAATCGAGCAATGCTTTGGACGGAATGCAGCCAACGTTGAGGCAGGTGCCACCAAGTGCCTGCTTGCCGTCTTTGCCGACGAAGGCATCCACGCAAGCGGTCTTGAGGCCGAGCTGTGCGGCGCGGATCGCGGCCACGTATCCGGCAGGGCCGGCGCCGATGACGATGACGTCGAATTTGTCGCTCATGGTTTTTCCTAGCTGCGTGACGCGTTTGTGGTGCGCGCCATAGTGAAGCGGGGGAGGACTGCGGCGATTCTTATGTTCACCATCAAGAATCGCCGCTAGAGCTTCGTACTTACTTTCGGGTCGCCGGGGCGGCGATCAGAGACCGAGCAGCATGCGCTGCGGATTTTCTAGCTGATTCTTGATATCGACCAGGAACAGCACCGCGTCTTTGCCATCGATGATGCGATGGTCGTAGCTCAGGGCGAGATACATCATCGGCGCGGCGATCACCTGACCGTTCTCGACGATGGCGCGTTCCTTGATCGTATGCATGCCAAGGATCGCGCTCTGCGGCGGGTTGACGATCGGCGTGGACAGCAGCGAACCGAAGGTGCCGCCATTGGTGATGGTGAAGGTGCCGCCCTGCAGATCATCCAGGCCGAGCTTGCCTTCGCGCGCTTTCTTGGCGTAGTTGCCGATGCCCTTTTCGATGTCGGCAAAGCCCATGTTCTGCACATCGCGCAGCACCGGCGTCACCAGGCCCTTGTCGGTGGACACAGCGATGGAGATGTCCTGATAGCCGTGATAAATGATGTCGTTGCCATCGACCGAAGCATTGACCACCGGGTGGCGCTTGAGCGCTTCGGCAGCGGCCTTGACGAAGAAGCTCATGAAGCCGAGCTTCACGCCGTTCGACTTCTCGAACTGTTCGCCCAGCGTCTTGCGCATCTTGGTCACTTCGGCGAGGTTCACTTCGTTGAACGAGGTGAGCATCGCGATGGAGTTCTTCGACTGCATCAAGCGCTCGGCGATGCGGGCGCGGATGCGCGTCATCGGCACACGCTCTTCCGGGCGCGAGCCCGGTGTCGGTGCAGCAGCCGGCGCAGCGGCGGGAGTGCCGCCCTTGCCGTAGTTGACCAGGTCTTCCTTGGTCACGCGGCCATCGCGGCCGGTGCCGGCAACCTTGGACGGATCGATGTGCTGTTCGGTCGCGACGCGCAGACCGGCGGGCGAGAGATCCTCGGCGCCCTTGGCGGCCGCTTTCGGCGCTTCCGCAGCAGCCGGTGCTGGCGCGGGAGCCGGTGCAGCGGCGGCAGGAGCGGGGGCTGGGGCTGCCGCGCCTTCCTCGATGATCGCGATCACTTGCTGGCTGTTCACGGTATCGCCGGTCTGGAACTTCAGTTCCTTGATCACGCCGTCGACGGGCGCGGGCACTTCCAGCACAACCTTGTCGGTTTCCAGATCGACCAGGTTCTCGTCGCGCTTGACCGCGTCGCCGGCTTTCTTGTGCCAGGTCGCGATGGTGGCGTCGGAGACGGACTCGGGCAGAACGGGGACTTTGACTTCGGTGGACATAGATGATCCTGGGGTTGGTCGCTCATCCTTGAGCGCGAGATTCCTGGATGTTATTCGGCAGCGTGATCGTCGCCAATCGGTGCAACCAGCGCCTGTTCGACCAGCGCCACTTGTTCGGCAATATGATCGTTCATGTGACCAGCGGCCGGAGCCGGCGAGCGTGCGCGACCAGCGTAAGAGAGGCTCTGCTTGCTACCGACGCACGCCTGCAGATGATGACGAATCTGGAACCATGCGCCCTGGTTCATCGGCTCTTCCTGGCACCAGATCACTTCCTTGGCGGAAGGATACTTTTCCAGCTCGGCCGAGACTTCCGGACGCGGGAACGGATAGAGCTGCTCGACACGCACAATGGCAACATCGGTCAATCCGCGCTTGTCGGCTTCTTCAAGCAAGTCGTAGTAGACCTTGCCCGAACACAGCACCACGCGCTTGACCTTCTTCGCCGGCAGATCGCGGTGCTCGCCGATCACCAGCTGGAAGCTGCCGTTGGCCAGTTCGTCCAGCGTTGACACGGCCAGCTTGTGGCGCAACAGCGACTTGGGCGTCATCACGATCAGCGGCTTGCGCACGGGGCGCAGCATCTGACGGCGGATCATGTGGAAATCCTGCGCCGGCGTGGTGGGCACGCAAACCTGCATGTTTTCCAGCGCACACATCTGCAGGAAACGCTCAAGGCGCGCGGAGGAGTGCTCCGGACCCTGGCCTTCATAGCCATGCGGTAAGTACAGCGCTAGACCGCACAAACGATCCCACTTCGCCTCGCCGGAGCTGATGAACTGGTCGATCACCACCTGCGCGCCGTTGGCGAAGTCGCCGAACTGCCCTTCCCAGATGTTGAGGGTGTAAGGATCGGTGGTTGCGTGACCGTATTCGAACGCCATGACCGCTTCTTCGCTGAGCAGCGAGTCGATCACTTCGACATTGGCATCCGCGCGCAGCGTCGCCAATGGCATAAAGGTATGGCCATCATTCTGATCGTGCAGTACGGCGTGGCGATGGAAGAACGTGCCACGACCCGAGTCCTGGCCGACCATGCGAAGGTTGTGACCTTCGTCGATCAGCGTGGCGTAGGCGAGGTTTTCTGCAAAACCCCAGTCGCCTGGCTGTTCGCCGCTGGCCATCTTGCGGCGGTCGTCGTAGATCTTGGCGACACGCGACTGCAGCACCAGATCCTTCGGCAGATCCAGAATCTTGTTCGCCAGCTCAAGCAGCTTCTTT
>CAJCJD010000129.1 GCA_903970555.1 Vulcanimicrobiota bacterium | reverse complement strand
TCGGGCTGATCGATGATCCTTCGCTCAGCGTCGAAGATTTGATGCAGTACATCCCCGGCCCGGATTTTCCGACCGCCGGCATCATCAACGGTGCCGCGGGCATCGTCGAAGCGTACCGTACGGGGCGTGGCCGCATCCTGGTACGTGCGCGCACCGAGATTGAAACCGAATCCAACGGCCGCGAAACCATTCTGGTTCACGAGCTGCCGTATCAGGTGAACAAGGCGCGGTTGATCGAGAAGATCGCCGAGCTGGTGAAGGAAAAGCGGCTCGAAGGCATCTCCGAACTGCGCGACGAGTCCGACAAGGACGGTATGCGCATCGTCATCGAGATTCGCCGCGATTCGATGGCCGATGTGGTGTTGAACAATCTGTTCCAGCAGACGCAGCTGCAGGTGACGTTCGGCATCAACATGGTGGCGCTGCTCGATGGTCAGCCGCGCACACTCAATCTCAAGGAAATCCTTGAGGCCTTCATTCGCCATCGCCGCGAAGTGGTTACGCGTCGCACGATCTTCGAATTGCGCAAAGCGCGTGCACGTGCGCACATCTTGGAAGGCCTGACAGTTGCACTCGCCAACATCGACGAGATGATCGAGCTGATCAAAACCTCCAACTCGCCGCAGGAAGCACGCGAACGCATGCTCGCGCGCAAGTGGCAGCCGGGCATGGTCGGTGCGTTGCTTGGCGCGGCAGGTGCGGAAGCTTCGCGTCCGGAGGATATGGACCCGCGCGACGGTCTGAAGGCCGATGGTTATCAGCTATCCGACACGCAGGCACAGGAAATCCTGGCGATGCGTCTGCACCGCCTCACCGGCCTGGAGCAGGAAAAGCTTTCCGACGAATACCGTCAGATCCTGGAAACCATCCGCGGCTTGATCGAGATCCTGGAAGATCCCGCGCGCTTGCTCTCGGTTATCCGCGACGAACTGGAAGCCATCAAGGCTGAGTTCGGGGACGAACGTCGCACCGAGATCCAACGCTCGCAAGAAGATCTCAATGTGCTCGACCTGATTGCACCGGAAGATGTGGTGGTCACGCTGTCGCATTCTGGCTATGTGAAACGCCAACCGGCGAACACCTATCGTGCGCAGCGTCGCGGCGGTAAGGGACGTATGGCCTCCGCACTGAAGGACGAGGATTTCGTCGAACAGCTGTGGGTGGTGAACACGCACGACACGCTGCTCACGTTCACCAGCACCGGTCGCGTCTACTGGCTCAAGGTCTACCAGATGCCGGATGCAGGTCCGAATGCACGCGGCAAGCCGATGGTGAATTTGTTGCCGTTAGCTGAAGGCGAAAAGGTGCAGGCCGTGTTGCCGGTGCATGAATACGCAGATGACCGCTACGTATTCTTCGCCACCGCGCAGGGTACGGTTAAGAAGACGCCGCTCACCGAGTTCGCTTACCAGCTGCAGAAGGGCAAGATCGCGATCAACCTCGATGAGGGCGATGCGCTGATTGGTGTCGAACTCACGGACGGCAACAGCGACATATTGCTGTTCGCATCGAACGGCAAAGTGGTTCGCTTTGACGAAGGCGAGGTGCGCTCGATGGGACGTACCGCTACCGGCGTGCGCGGTATGAAGCTTGCCGACAACACGGAAGTCGTTTCGCTGATCGTTGCGGCAGAAGGCGACATTCTCACCGCCACCGAACGCGGCTACGGCAAGCGCACCCAGCTTGAAGAGTTCCCGAAGAAGGGTCGCGGCACGCAAGGTGTGATCGGCATCCAGTGTTCCGAGCGCAATGGCGGCTTGGTGGCTGCAGCGCAGGTCACCGAAGCGCACGAACTGATGCTGATTTCGAATCAGGGTACCTTGGTACGCACGCGCGTGACGGAAGTGTCGCAGCTTGGCCGCAACACCCAAGGTGTGACGCTTATTCGCCTGCCGGCCGAAGAATCACTGGTTAGCGTGGTCAGGTTGGATGCCGACGAGAGTAACGGCGATGAAGTCGATGCGGAGGGGAGTCTTCCACCTGAGCAAGGCGAATCCGTAGATACTCCGCCAAGCGCTGAATAAGCTTCGCGCCAAGCACAATCGAAAAGCCCCGGTTAATCCGGGGCTTTTTTTGGCTGATGAACGGAAAACCCAGTAGCGATGAGTCGTCACCCATCTACAAATAAGTGACGCTTACTAGCGCGGCATCCTTTGAGGCATAGCTCGCAAAGTAATCGAGCACGTCACTGGACAGCACCATTTTTGCTTGGCTTAGCGGATAAGT
Source organism: Vulcanimicrobiota bacterium (assembly GCA_903970555.1). Taxonomy (GTDB): domain Bacteria; phylum Pseudomonadota; class Gammaproteobacteria; order Xanthomonadales; family Rhodanobacteraceae; genus Dyella_B. Next base: position 2,000 of record CAJCJD010000129.1, on the reverse strand, counting down.
TTGCCGCGTCTGTTCGAGCTTCGTTTGTCTGCGTGCATCACAAAGGACAGCTGCCGAGGCAGGCTCGAATACCAGGCCGGTGAATCGGATAGTTCCCACCGTAGCGGCGTGGATGTCTGTTGCGAAAAAGCACAACGCGAAAAGCGCTGTGCGCAAGCGGCGTGTGTTCATCACGATGTTCCCCCTGTACGACCCGGTGCGACACGTTGTGCATGTCTGGCGTGTGCCGGTTGGGCCGCCGACAGGTGCGCCGCGTTGTGGGGCACTGGATCGCTTTGGAACGCCCGTGATTACTTTGTAAGAGCGCTCTCTTTAAGGGTGTGATGTTCGTCGCGTTGTTTTGTAGGAATCACTGCGGCACAGCGCTCAGCATGGCCTCCGCCGTGGTGACGCGCAGCTCGCCCGGACTTTCGATATTGAGCAACTTCACCACACCGTTTTCCGCGTACAACGCAAAGCGTCGGGACCGCATGCCCATGCCATAGGCGCTGCCGTCCATTTCAAGCCCCAGTGCCTGGGTGAACTGGCCGTTGCCGTCGGCCAGCAGCTTCAGTCCGGCAGGCGCATGCTGCGAAGCGGCCCAGGCTTTCATCACGAAGGCGTCGTTCACCGACATGCCGTAGACATCCAAGCCGCGGGCTTTGAACTCCGCGTAGTGCTTCACGTAGCCCGGCATATGGCGTTCGGAACAGGTTGGCGTGAATGCCCCCGGGACAGCAAACATCACCACGTTGCGGCCGGCAAAGAGCTTTGCGGTGGCGATGCGCTGAATGTCGGAATCGCCGTCGATAACGGCTATCTCGACATCCGGCAGGGTCTGTCCGATCTGGATCGTCATGGAGTGCTCGCTGAAAGTATGGCAACGCCGGGCATGCTACCGCCCGGTAGGGTGTGCTGTCGCCTTGAAACCGCCCGCTTCGGAACTATCTAGCTGTCAAGCGGTGATCGCACCGCAACTTTTTCGAGGTGAGCCATGAGTTTGAGCCGCAATGCCATCTGGGGCACGACCAGCACTTTTCCGTCGGATATCCGCCAGGCGTTCGAGCGTTTCGTCCAACGCGATGAAAGCGACAGTTCCAACGTGGCGACCAGTCAGTGGGCGCCGCGCGTGGATATCAAGGAAGAAGACCAGCGTTTTGTGATTTTTGTGGATGTGCCAGGCATCGATCCTGCCACCATCGAGGTGAGCATGGAGAAGAGCATTCTTAGCATCAAGGGCGAGCGTAGCGCCGAGAAGAGCGAGCAGAATGGGCGCTTTACTCGTGTTGAGCGCGCTCACGGCAGCTTCCATCGCCGCTTCACCTTGCCCGACAGCGCTGACGCCGATAACGTCAGTGCCCACGGCAAGCATGGCGTGCTGGAGATCGTGATTCCGAAGAAGGCGCAAACCGCACCGCGTCGCATCACCATCAACACTGCGCAATAACCGCATCTCGATGGATGTTGCGGAGGCGGCCCGCCACGGACGATGATCCATGGCGGGCCGCCCGTGTTTGTGGATAAGGCCGGGGAGTGGCAGTGGAATTCAAAGACTATTACGACATCTTGGGCGTGAAGCCCGATGCCAGCGAGACCGATATCAAGTCGGCCTACCGCAAGCTGGCGCGCAAATACCATCCGGATAAGAACAAAGACGCCGGCGCCGAGGAGAAATTCAAGGCGATCAACGAGGCCAATGAAGTGTTGCGCGATGCCGAGAAGCGTCGGGCCTACGATCAGCTGCGCGCCGGGGGGTACCGCCAAGGCGAACAGTTCCGACCGCCGCCGAACTGGGGCCGGGAACAGGGTTTCGACTTTGGCGAGGCAGGCGAGGGCGATTTCAGCGACTTCTTCGAGAGCCTGTTCGGTCGCTCTGCAGGTGGTGCGCAAGGCCATCGGCAAGCGCCCCGTGCGCGCCGTGGCCGCGACGTTCAAGCGCAGGTGCAAATCGATCTGCAAACCGCTTTCGATGGCGGCCGCACGCGCCTGAGCCTGGATGACGGCAGCGGCACCGAGCGCGT
>CAJCJD010000128.1 GCA_903970555.1 Vulcanimicrobiota bacterium | reverse complement strand
TGACCCACGCCATGCGCACGATCGGCGACTGGATCCACTTCTACAACCACCAGCGACCACATCAGGCGCTGAAGATGAAAACACCCGCTGAGGCGTATGCCTTAGCGGCCTGACCTGTGCAGGAACTGCTGGGTCATTACAGCATGGCGTAATAATCGGTGTCCTGATGTTGGGCAACGGACAAGCGAAGGGTTTCCCAAATGGGTCCAGGGGGAAGGGCTTCAAGGACTTCCATCAGCGAGGCCTTCGCTGGTACCCGCACGAGGTTTGCTGATTCAAAGATTTGCCGAATCAGCTTCGCCGTCGTTGCTGAAGCCCGGTGGTCACCTTTGACTTCACGCTCCATTGCACTGTAAAGCGGTTTGGAATGAGGTGAACCCATTTCAATCAGCTGAGGAGCGCTCATCCCGGTTACGACCCATAGCATCATCTCGGGCGTTGGAATGATCCCGTTTGAAATCTTGATATCGGTGGACTTGCCGAACAGCAGCAAGGGTCGACGCAAAACGAGAGAGGAAAGTTCGTTGAGGTACCAAGGACCACGCATGGCAACATTGAGCAAGATAGATACTATGATTCGATGAAACGCGTTTTGGCTCAACATGAAAAAGTTGGTTGGCCGGGTCAGTTCGACATATCCGCGACAAGGGACTTATGATCAAAGACGGCGGTATGCCAACACTTTCTAAGTGGTCACCCGCTCAATCATAGCAACGATTTCCACCTCGCCCAAAAGCCGCGCCAGATCGAGAGGCGTTTGTCCTGAATCGTCTTTCTTGGAGATGTCAGAACCATTCTTTAGAAGCCACTCCACAACGCCAATGTGACCCTGTTCTACGGCGTTATGGAGGGGTGAGTAGCCGTGCTCTCCGCCATCGTTGATTGATGCACCTGCACGAAAAAGAGTCTCCAATTCATCCATGGATCCACGCGTTGCCGCAATATTTATAGGTCTATCGCCAAATAAACTAGTTTGGTTCAGATCAGTCAATGCTGTACCGCTATATTCGGGCAACATTTGGTAACTCGAAAGCAGATCTTCTATATTCATGGTCGCTCTCAAGGGCAAGGTTTCTTGCATGCGTCTTCAACAGCTTTTTCCGCCGCCTCAATTGCCTTAGTCAACTCGTCAATTTGCTGATCATGGCCCGGCTGCCCATCAGAATAAGATGCGCCCCACTTTTCCCTAAAGCTCTGACGCATTGCCACGCATTTCTTTAATCGTTCAAGGTTAGCTTCGGCGTCTTTGCACTTGTCCCCAGACGGGGGAACGGAAGACTTACAGACAGTGCTGTAGGCCTTACGATCCAATGCCCTTTGAACAATGTCAGATTGACTTAATTCAGTGATTGCTAGCGAACCGACAAACACACCAACAGCTATCGCATCACCGATCGGATCTTCCGGGCCACCACCAGCCGCATCCGTTATAAGCGCTCGCTCGAGCGCCGTGTTGAGCGGGCTCGGCGCAACCAAAAGACCAGCCGCATCGGTATACATCAGCGGGTTATTTTCCGCGTAATCGAATGTGCTGATTCCGCCATTCAAGCCGATTGGATCGCTCTGCAGATAGCGCCCCGTAGTCGGTTCGTAGTTGCGATACATATTGTAGTTCGTTCCCGTTTCCGCATCGTAGTACTGGCCGGGAAAACGCAGATTGAGAATTAAACCGCCAGCTGATGTAGGCGTCTGTTCGCCGAAGGCATCACCAGCGTAAGGTCGACGCCAAACCTCGGCACCGGAGACATCTGTTACAACGCGGGGCGTGCCAAGTTGATCCGCATGAATATAGTCAAACGTAACATTCGCAGGGCCTGTCGCATTGGAAGTGATAGCGGCTACCGGAATGCCGTCGAGCCAGACGTAATCTTTGACGGTCGATGCCGTATGCTCCTCGATCAAATTGCCTGATCGATCATAGTCATAGTTCGTTGTGGTTGACTGCGGCGATGTTGCTACTTTTTGTATTCTCTGCCCTAGCCCGTCATAGGTATAAGTCGCGACGGTTTGACCATTTTGTTGAACCAAACTCATCCGGTTGCGTTGGTTGTAAGCGAACCCATAAGTTTGTGCGCCCACCACGCTGCCTGTTGTATTGCCATTGGCATCATTTGCACGCGGCGCATTACCGACCGCACTCAACTGATGGGTCCCTGCTGTATAAGTGTAGGTACCGTTTGACAGACCGCTGCCGCCAGTTTTAGAAATTCGATCCCCGGCGGAATTATAATTGTAAGTCCCCGTTACGCTTTTGTTAGGGCCACTGGTTTGGATGACCCGGTAGATACCATCTAAAGCATAATTTTCCGTTTTTATTTGGCTAGGCGCGGTATCCACAGCCTGAGTTATCTTTCCCGCGCCATTAAGCGAAAAGACCAAGTTCAGATTCGTGCTGTTTACCCCCTTCAACCAATAATTATTGTCATAAGTGCGAACAACAGACTTGGTGACGCTGTTGATGGCGGCTGCCCCAACCGGTGGCTGGGCTTGACCGCCAAGCGTGTAGGACGAAATTGGACCAAATGGCAAATAATTGCTATTAGATACGATTCTTGCAGTAACACTCGAATTCGCCGCGTTAGTCGCCGTTGTCAAACCAATACTCGTCGCATGTCCGAGGTTGTCGTAGGCAAATGCGGCAACACTACCACTCGGATAAGTCGTACTGGCAAGACGATCTCCCAAGGTATATGTGTTTGCCGTGGTATCTGTTTGCCCTGCGGTTGTCTGAGATTTTCCGAGTATATTTCCTCGGTTGTCATAGCAAAATTTTGTGGCCGTACTGCCACCAACCGTTACGCTCGACAAGCGGCCAATGGGGAAACCATTACAACTTCCCACACCAGGAGCTACGTCATAAACGTATTTAATTGACTGAGTGCTATCCGAGTAATTCGCTGCCGTCAAGCGATTGAGCGAATCATACGCATAAGTAACTTGAACGCCATTAGCATCCGTCCTGCTGATCAAATGCCCTTGTGCATCGTAAGGCGTCAGCGTCACACCGGTGTCGGGACTCGTTGTTTTAGTGATGTGTCCAAGAGCATCTGGAACGTACGTCGTCACTAGGCCACTCGGATCTTTTACGGAAATCAGATGACTGTCAGCGTCATATGTGTAGTTCGTCGTGTAGTAAATACCACTTCCTGCTGATGTAGAAGACTTGACCCTACCTATCGAATCATACGTTGCTAACTGCTCATAACTCCAGGTATCAGTGTAAGTTAAAACATTGCGATCACCATCGTAAGTGAATATAGAAACAGCTCCTTGCGGATTTCTTCGCTGCAACTCTTCATTCAACGTATTGAAGGTGCTTGTGAAAGACATTACCGGAGTGGTTGCGCCGCTGACAAAAATATTTTGTCCAGTCTTGTTGCCCACCGCATCTAGTGTGTACTGCCGTGTGTTGCCTTGCGTGTCAGACACAGCGATCAAACGATGCGCCGCATCGTATGTGTCTGTCGTTTTCACGCCGTCCGGATCAGTGACTGAGAGCAAGTCGCCCGCAGTGCTATGGGTAACTGAAGTTATCGCATCGTTGGATGATGCCTGCCCCTTACCGTTCGCAAGCACGCTGATCGATTGCAACCATCCTCGAGCGTTATACGTCGTCGCAGTGTAGACCCCGTTGGGATCAGTGGTCCCGATAACTCGACCGTTTGCGTCGTAATCATAGAGGGTCTTTTGCAAAACGCTGAGCGTGCCATTTGCGCCCTTATCGCTCTCCGACATACGGTTGGCGACGTCAAAGTTAAAAGTCGTAGCTAAACCACTCGGATCATCCTGTTCGAAGACACGCCCTTCGACATCACGTTTCCAAGTCGTCACGCCACCATTTGCGTCGGTTTTCGTGTTGACTAAATTATTGGGGTAATAGGTATAAGTTGTCACGGCGCCGAGGGGAGTCGTAACACTCTTCAAATTACGCACGCCGTCATATTGATAGTAGGTCGACTGCCCTAGTCGATCAACGTGAGTAGTGATATCAAGATAGGTGTAGATATTTTGCTCGACGGACTTGTCCCAATACGTCGTGCTAATCAAGCGGTCAAGGTTATCGTAAGAGTACTTCTTGATATGGGAAGCCGAGTCCATGTCGCTAGCGCGGCGGCCAACGCTATCGTAGGTGTAGAAAATTGCATTGCCATTTTCATCCTCAAATGAATTTAGCTGCCCATTGCTACCGTAGTACCACGTTTTCGTGTGGCCGAGCGGGTCTGTCTCTGTTGTCTTTTGACCAAACGCATTGTATGTATATGCGTACGTCCGTCCATCTTCGTCGACATGGGTCTGCGCCTCATGCTGACTGTTGTAGTTCGACCAAGTTTCAGAAGACGTATAAGGTGTCTGCGCAGTAGAGTTGCGCTCGAAGCGATCGATCTCTAGCAGATCGATACCGTTGGCAGCATAGCGATAGTCCGTCTCGAGATAGCGACCATCAGCCCCACTGACCGTGTTGATCGCATCGGTGGACAAGGTCACCTTGTAATACGGATTGTTGTACTGATTTTGAACCGTCTGAGAACTGCCATCGGCTAAAATTCTTCCTGTCGAACTCGGCTGATAATAGCTACCGGAGAAATATGGCTGTCCGCCTGGGTGGTCCATCCAGACGCGATTTTCCAGCGGGTAAAGAACGCTTTCGAGCTCTTCAGATTTCGCGAGAGATTGTGCTGGCTTGCCATACTGAGCCGGCAGTCCACCCAGAACGTGCGCAAAATGCATGCTTCGTGCTTTCGTATAATCGCCTGGATAGAGAGCGTTAACGTATGCATCCCAAAAATAGGTGTTGCGGTAGTTCATGTTGACCTGCCCGTCCTGCTGCTTCGCAGGGACGCCTACGGGATCTGCATAGGCAATTCCAGTCGGTGCGTCGGTGGATTGAACCACTGAGACGTGGCCCAGGACATCGGTGGTCGTCAACGTACGATCGAATGATGGATACCCGCTCACCACATCATTGTCGTTTTCAACATATGCGAAACCCGTCTTTCCATAAGGCGTCGTCAACGCATTGATGAAGGTGCCCGAGTCGTAGCCGAACGACGACGTCATATTGACGGCGTCGGTTATCGACTGCAGACGCCCCACACTGTCATAGGCGAGGGACGTCTTACGACCGAACGGATCCGTCACGCCCGTAATCAAAAGTGGGGACAGAGAATTTGTGTAGTTGAAGGTCGTTACCTGGCCAATTGCATCCGTCAAGGTATTCAATCGGTAGGTGCTGTCATAGGAAAGCGTGACCGCATTGCCCTGAGGGTCAATGTGCTGTGTCCAATAGATATGACGTGGGTAAAAGCTACTGTTGTCGCTTGCGCTGTAAACATCCTTGCTACCGTCAGGCATGCGTCGCTCGTAACTCAGGGGAGACGTCGAAGCTAAAACCAAAATCGCACCGGTCTGAGGTTCGTTGGCAAAGCTGTTCGACGAACTGTTGTAACCCGAGTAGAAACGCGCATAACCGCCCGGCAAATATATTTGTACGTTCGCGCCAACACTCGTTGGGTCGTCGGTGACGTAGCTGAGCCAATTGTGTGTCCATTTGGGACCCACGTTTGAGTAAGAAAACGTCGCTGGCTGAGCTGGATCCTGCTGGTTGTAAGTAAAGTGAATATCAACCGTTGGACCGACCGGTGGTTTGTAGGCCACCGGTGTATCGTTCAAAACTAAGCCAACAAGCATGGACGTCGCGCAATAACGGGCCATGCCAGTAGATGGACCAGCCGCGCTATCCAAACAAGTCGGCGGGGGATTCGTACCACCGTTTAGGTCAGGACCCGAAGTTATACCGGCGCCACGGATGCGACCGGCTTCATCCATTCCAAGCCGCGTCCAATTGCTCGCAAGGAGCGTCTTAGAGGACACGAGGTAATCGCCACTTGTCTCCGCGTGGAAGGCCCGCTGAGAGGCCCAGAAATCGCGACCCATCGCGCTATCAATGATGTTATAACGACCACCGTGTTGAGCAACGACGGTCGCATAGTGGCCACTGCGAAGATGAACAACCGAAGGAATCGGAATGGCACCCTGACCCTCAACATGTACCGCTGTGACCGGTTGCGCTGTTGCTGCTGCAATTTGTACGAGGTCTTTAAGCGAATATCCCCTTGAATCACCTTTGAGCGAGGGCGTGACGCTGTCGGGTAAATGCACACCCTCTGCGTTCCATAAGGTCATGAGGGCCATCCAGCCGCACTCAAAGGTGCTCTCGGGATGCCCCTTCATTTCGCTCAACGCTTGTTTTGCGGATCCAAGAGGGACGGACAGCACGCCGTCCTCGCGCCCACTGGGATACGCCGCTAGAAGCGTCTGTACTTGTTTTTGATGGCCCAGTTTTACGTGTAGTGACAGCAATGCGGCAACAGCCCGTTGCCCAACAGCTCTCTCGCGAACCGTCCGCTGATTGGCGGCACCCAGCCGTGCTTGTTCATACGCATCAAGAGCATCGGAATACATTCCCGCCTGCTCACGCGCCAAGCCTATGTTTAACCATAGAGACGCTCGCCAAGGGTCGGCGGCAGGTGATGCAAGAAATTTTTCAAGAACGGCTGTGTTGCTCGCATCGCCACTCGCTCGGTAAGTCGCTACCGCACGCAGGAGCTCTTCCTCGCTACGGCTTGAGATATCGCCAAATGGAACCAGCGGCTCAGCAAAGACGCCGTATCGCTGGGGCGCACTTACAGACTGGTGAATGAGGACAGTCGAGTTCAGAACAAAGATAGGAGCCGTAATGGCACAAAAGCCAAGTGCCATCAAAAGATGACGGCGGCAAACGCCCAGATTGTGCATCGACATATCCCTATGAAAAGTATGTTGGAAAGGAAAATCAGTGAGGTGGCAGCTTGGGAAACATAGTCACCGGATTAATCGCAGCAACTCCAGGTAGGGGCTTCTGAGTCACTGCAGAAATAGCGACGCCGTCGCGCTTACGGTAAATTCCCGGCACATAAAAGCTTGCGCATTTCTTATCCCCCGCTCGACAGAGCACCAAAGCACACCCGTCTACGTCCCAATATTTGTGAGCGACAGAGTCTGCAGGCGGCGGCTCCACTCCTCCGTTATGCGGCGAGTATCGAACGAGATCACCTTCCCGCAAAGGCACGCGTGCGAACTCCCAGCGCGCCATCAGTACCGTCATGTTGCCATGACCAGAATCGATAACGATTGGGATAAGGTTCTGAGAAAAGAGCGCCTCGTCAGCTGGCAAAGCTTGCCAATACCCAGCAGCACGCATTCGCCGAAAAAGTGATCGCGCGGCGTCGTCAGTACCTGTACTGACTACTTTGCCGAGAACCAGTTGGTCAAACGCTCCGGAATGCGGAATACCGCAAGAGGCTTCTACGCAGGCGTATGGATTAGCCGGTGGATGGCCCGATGCATGAGCAAAGAGCGTGGTCGTCGCAACAAAAGGTACGACCACACATAAAAATTTCGATATGCTCCGAAGCCTAAACATTCGGGATGCGCTCGATAGCCTGGCTAGGCGATTCGCTCGAACAGCTGACTAGCGCTGCACGCGAGGCAGCGCTAAGGCCGGAAGGCACAACCCCCGCGCTGAAAACCGACCGGATTTTCATCTTCATCCCCTGTTGTCATCCTGACGAGGCCGAAGCTATCTCAACTTTCGTGACTTTGCCAGAACTAAATGTGGGTTATGGAACGCAGAGCAGCAGCCTTCGTCTCTACGAAACAAAGTCCGTTGAGGTTATCAGAGTTTCTGGACACGCTCTGGACACGGCCTTGGCGTGTTTTAACGTGGTTTAATGTGGCCTAAATTTTTACAGATGTTTCTCTTATGCCATTTGTGTCTTCACCCACATCACAAAACTGGTAAAACTGAGTTTTGAAAATCCCCGTGTCGGCGGTTCGATTCCGTCCCCGGCCACCATGTAGAACAATGAATTAGGCTATCCTCGCGGGTGGCCTCTTTCATTTGTACGAATGCCATGCCTGCCTTAAAGCGCGACAGTGCATTTACACAGCTGACGACGTTGCGATCAGCGCAGCCCCGCGAGCGGGAAAATGCAAAACATCCCGCGCTCGCGCTGTGAGATGAGGCCTGCGAATCTATCGTTGCCTTATTTCTGACGCGTGCTGCCGGACAGTTCGACGCGTCGATTCGGCGATAGGCAGGCGATCAATGCCGCACGCTTTTTGTCGTTGCATTGCACGACCGGGCTCGCCTCGCCCCTACCCTCGCTGTGGATGGCGCTGGCCGGAACGCCGCCCTGGATCAGATAGCCCCGCACCGATTCCGCGCGCTGCTTGGACAGGCGCAGGTTGGCTTTCTTGCTGCCGATACGATCGGTGTAACCGACGACCAGAATATCTTGCAACTGGCTCGCGACCAGCACCTCCTGCATGAACTGGCCCAGGCTTTCGCGGCCTTCTTCCGTCAGGTCTGCACTGTTGAACGCAAACAGCGCGTCGGCCGACAGCCGAATCGGGTCGCTCGGTAGCGTCGGCATCGGTGCCGGCACGGCTGACGCCGTTTGCACCGCCGGCGCTTCAACCGTCTTCGGTTTATCGACGATCAGACGACATGACTCCGGTTTCCAGTGCGTCGTCTGCACGCGATGTTTGCTGTCGAAGTCGATCTGGTATTGACAACGGGAGAAGTCCGCCTCGCCGTCTTCACGGCGAAAGTTGAAGATGTAATTCCACTGCTTGACGCCGAACACGCCTTCGTCGAAATGCGGCGTACCGAGCAATTTGTACAGCTGATCCTTGGTCATGCCGGGGATAACCTGCCGCAGGTTTTCCGGGCTGACGTAAGCGCCTTCGGGCACGGTGGACTTGGCCGGATCCGGGAACGCCACTTCACCCTGCGCTTGGCTCGCCTTAGGCGCATGTTGGGGCAACGTGCTGCACCCAGTAGTCAGCAACAACCACGCGCAGGCAACCGGCAGAACCAACCACGGGTGTGCTTTGAACCCTTGCATGACGTCCCCTGAATTCCGGTCGGTAAAATTTATGCTTCCGATGAGGAATATCTCACCATTGCATTCCCGCGCCAATCGTCAGGCCATCGTTGCCACGACTATCGGAGGAACCGGTTGCCTTGTAGACCCAGCGGCCGTTTTCGGAAATGGTTGATACGCCAACCGCAACACCGGATTGACCGCGGAACGTACCAGCCGATGCGGCCGCCATGGTTTTGCCCGGCAGATAGGCCTGCGGCAGCCCTGCCATCGCCATGGCGCCGGCAACGCCGGCATTGACCTGATTCCCTACCCGCTGGATCTGGCTATCGAGCACAGCGGTTCGCTGATCGGTATAGGTTTGCGCCCAGTTTTGTGCCTGCTGCACCCCCGCATTCAACTGGGCCACGTTTGCAGCATCGGTACTGGCGGTTCCTGCCGCCACATTGCTTATCTGTCGGGTGGTTGCAGTGCTTCCCACGGAAACCGTATTGGCAGCGTTCGCCACGGAACCCGCCCCCAAGGCCACCGAGTTATCGGCCGTCGCCGAGGCACCGGCACCGACGGCTACAGCGTAGTCGCCAGTGGCCGCCGATCCGCTGCCAATCGCCACGCTATCGACAACCGTGGCATGGGCCGCCTGCGGGTTGGCCAAGGGCATCAAGAAGACCCTTGCTTGAGGCGCTGTCGAAGACGACGCGGCGGCAGGCTGAACCGCATCCGCGTCAGACGCATGCGTTTGCTGCGGCACTGCAAAACAGAGTAGGGGTAGAAATGCGACCAGACTTAACGGCACCCCTTTCCAAGGGCGCATTTCCAGCACTCGAATGACAGTCATCGGGTTCCCAACAAAGATAGTTGCGCTGTTCCGTGCGCAATATCTCACTATTCCCGATCGGCGCCAAATGGCGGGCGGAAATGGTCGTGGCGTTGGGCCAGATAGCCATTCGGCGAGGTGGCGTGCCCTTCTCCAACGTGTCGGTCAGCTTTCTATCCCCCGCTCTACCATTGCATGCCGGCACCGACCGACAAGCCTCCGTCGCCGCGAGTGTCGACCGAGCCGGTCAGTTTGTAGACCCAGCGCCCGCCTTCGGAGATCGTTGAAACGCCCACCGCAATGCTGGATTCGCTGCGGAACGTGGCAGCGGCTACGGCAGCCATACTCTTGCCTGGCTCGTAAGCCTGGGGCAGCCCCGCCATGGCCATGGCGGCCGCAACACCCGCATTGGCGCGATTGCCTATCTGCTGAATCTGGCTGCTGAGTGCTCCGAACCGCTGGTCGGTATAGTTGGCAGCCCAGTTCTCGGCCTGTTGAACGCCTGAATTGACCTGACCGACGTTCGCCGCATCGGTATCGGCCGTACCCGCCGCCACATTGGTGATCTGCCGCTCGCTGCCGGGGCTGCCCACCGAAACCGTATTGTCGCGACTGGCCACCGAGCCTGCGCCAAGCGCCACCGAGTTGTCGGCAGCGGCGGATGCACCACTGCCCACCGCAACACTGTTTGCGCCAGCGGAACTGGCCGTCGGACCGATCGCCACGCTATTGCTGCCACCAGCCG
>CAJCJD010000127.1 GCA_903970555.1 Vulcanimicrobiota bacterium | reverse complement strand
ATTCCACGATCGACTGGATCAGCACGAACACGATCAGCAAGACCCAGTGCGCCACGCTGGCATACGTATCAGCCTGCGATTCCAGCACAGCCCTTTCGGCGTGTTTGTCAGCCATATGCGAACCCATAGCCGCCACTGCCGCTACTACTGCATACGGCAACAACGACCAAAGCATCAGGCGAAACATGCGGCCATATTCGATCAGTCCGTTCTGCAGCAATGGACCGAAGCCCAACACGCGTCCTGCCCGACCACTGCCGACAATCATGCCGTCCAGGAATGGCGACAACAGCAGGGTCGAAAGCACTCCCATGATGGCTGCCGCACCTATCCACTCGGGGTGATCGAACAGATTGGTGACCACATCGGTGAACATGATGTCGTTAAAGTGCTGCGCCCATTCGGCCGCATGCACCGAGGTATCGAGCAGGCCACTGAGCATGCGCCACAACGGCAACGCGACCACCGTCGCCGGTATCAACATGATCAGCAACCACAGCAACAGCAAGCGCCACTGCACCGCGGCGATCATCGTAGACAGCAGGGCACCAAAGCCCGCGGAACGGGATGTGTTGTTGGCCATCACAGTGTCACCAGCATGGAGTAAAGGGTCTGCAGTGCAGCGGCCACATCGGCCGTCCAGCGCCGCGAAGCTGCACCATTGGGTTCGGTCGTCTGACTGTTGTTGAGCCTGTCGCGATCCAGAAGGTTGTGCTGCTCCGGATCGAGCTCGGCCGATACCACCTTGCTGGGTTTGACGAAGTCGAAGCGCACCCAGCGCCGGTCATCGTTCCACGTCACATCTTCGTGCGTGCCGTCTTCAAAGGTCACGCGCAACACCTCTGGAGCCGCCACACCATCGCGCCTGACCGTAACAGTGCTGTGCCAGGGGAACGGCCCTGGTGCACCCGGCTTCGCATTTGGATGAGCCTTATCCCAGGCGCTGCGCTGTGCATCGATCTGCTTGTCCAACTCAGACGCGACCACCTCGACCTGCTTGCCATCCTTCCATGTCACACCAACCTGAGGCAGCACTTCATAGCTATCGATATCGCTTACCTTGTCGTCGATGAATGCGGTGCCATAGACGTACTCGTTAAAGATTGCATCGACATCCTTGGCATTGCCCGAACTATCGATCAACGCGGCGCGGAAATCGGCAACCGAAGGATGACGGAAACGCCAGCGTTGATAGTAGAGACGGAACGCACGCTCCAAGGCAGGGCGACCCAGGCGCTCTTCCAGATCATGCATGGCAGTGGCCGTACGCGAATACACGGTGCCGTAGCTTGTGCCGGACAGGCGATCCCAGCTGTTTTGCGCGAGCGGATCGGCCGGGTGGAACAACGTGGCGGTCGAACGCTCCAACGCAAATCCACCAATATGCGGCGTGATGCCCACTGACTTCATCAAAGGATTGGCGAGCACTAGATCTTGATTGCGCTCCCGCAGCATGCGGTTATCCCAATATTCGTTGAGCCCTTCATCAAGTATCGGCTCCTCGAATTCGTTGGAAGCGAGAATGCCGTAGAAGTAGCCATGACCGAATTCGTGGATGTTGACGAAATCACTGGCCATCTGCGTGTACGTATCGGGCTCCACCTTCTTATAACCTTCAGAGGTAAAGAAGGTCGGATATTCCATGCCACCTGCTTCGTCCGCGTTGTAAGGCGGAATGACCGCGGTGAGTGTTTCGTACGGATATGCACCCAGCGTTTTGGAGAAATAACCGATCGCATCGATGCTCGACTTCAACGTCGGCGCAGCGCTGCCTTCGTATTCCGGCGGGTAGATCACACGCACGGCTACTTTCGGGCTGCCTGGACCTTCGTAGGTGCCGTCCAGTGTTTTATAGCCCTTGGCAGCGACCCATGCGAAATCATGCACATCGCCCTGCACGAAGTGATACGTGGTCGTGCCATCTTTTTGTACCGGCGTCTCTTGCAACTTGCCGACCGCACCCACCGTGTAATCGCTCGGCACGGTCAGATGCACATCGAAAAGGCCGAAATCCGCAAAGAATTCGCTACTGAAGTGAAACTCGTGCACGTTCCAACGCACTTGCGTGGCACCGCGCTCGCCGGGTAATTCAAGCACGCCAATCTTTGGGAACCACTGCCCGATCAGATTGAAATCGCCCCACCAGCCGGTGCGCTCGACCACGCGCGGCAACTGGCTGAGGAAGTCGATATCCAGAGCGAGCGTGCCGCCGGCCGGCACCGGTTGCGCCAAATCGATACGCACCACTGTCTGATCGGTATCCGGGCCGCCATCAGGGTGAACAAAACTCCACTTCAGCGCCGCACCGTTTTGCTGTACCTGCTGCAAGCGCACCCAACCCCACTGCCCTTTTTCCAGCACCGCGTTGCCGCGCGCAGAACCGTGCGCAGTCAATACCTTGCGCTCGGTGAAGAAGGTGCTGCCCTGGTTCTGAAAAGCGTTGAGATAAAGATGAAAGTAGACGCTGCGCACTTCGCGATCGCTGCGATTGCGCCAGGTCATGTGTTCCTTACCGGTCACGGCGTGTTTGGCCGCATCCAGTTGCGCATCGATGGTGTAACTCACCACGCGATCGGAAAGCGTCGGCTCATTGCCCGTGCGCTCGCCACCCCACGCAGTGGGAGCGCTCTGCTGTGTGATGATGGTGTCATGCGCAGGTGCAAAAGGAATATCCTCCGCGGCCGCCGCCGTCGCTACGGTTGCAGGCTGTGGATTCTTGGCAGGCGCGGATGCCTGCGCACCTGCTTGGCATGAGCACAACATCACTAAAGCGGCGAGCCATGGCCCACCCCTACCGATCACAGACTTCATCTATGTGTCTCCCCTCAAGATGAACAATGGTCGAGCCTGCGCCAAGCATAACCATGCGGCATCGGCCAGAGGTCACGACCGGTGCACAGTCATACGCGCCGCCCGCTGGGTCATGCGCGAACAAGCCACCCTTTCGCTTGTCCTACGTACATGTGTACCAGATATTCCGAAGGTGCAGGCACGTTCTGGCTGTGCGCCTTTCGCCACAGGCGTTAAGCTGCCCGCTTTCGGGCATGCAGCGTTCATGCGTCACACTGGAAGATACTGAAATCCATGGAAATACTTGCTTCAGCGAACCGGGCCTGACGGAGCCTAACGAACCATGCGTATCCTGATTGCCGAAGATGACCCCTCCATCGCCGCAGGTGTCAGCGCCGCGCTGCGCCAGGGCGGCCACGCTGTCGACCACGTCGCAGATGGCGCGCGTGCCGACGCCGCGCTGAAAGACACGCCTTACGACCTGCTGGTGCTCGACCTCGGCCTGCCGGCCCTGGATGGCAGCGAAGTGCTGCAGCGCGTGCGCCGGCGAGGAAGTGGCCTGCCCGTGCTGGTTGTTACCGCGCGCGAAGGTCTGCGCGAACGTGTACGCGTACTGGATCTGGGCGCCGACGATTATCTGGTAAAGCCCTTCGCCCTGGCCGAATTCGAAGCACGCGTGCGTGCGTTACTACGGCGCTACACCACACAAGGAGCACCCGAGTTGACCTTGGGCCGCCTACGTCTGGATCTTCCCGGCCATCGTGCCTGGGTCGACGACAATCCGCTCGAACTCACCGCACGCGAATTCGGCTTGCTGGAAGCACTTGCCGCACGTCCCGACCGCGTCACCAGCCGTGCACAATTGATCGAAGCCTTGTGCAGCTGGGACGAAGAACTCACCGATAACGGCCTGGATATCGCCATCTACCGGCTGCGACGCAAGCTGGTCGATTCGGGCACGCAAGTACGCACCATCCGCGGATTGGGCTATCTGCTGGAAGAGGTCAAGGAAGCATGAACCAGCGCATGCTGTGGCGCGAAGGACGCCAAAGCCTGCGAAGGCGCCTGCTGACCACTCTGCTGGTGCCGCTGACTGTGTTGCTGCTGGTAAACAGCCTTATCACCTACGTGGGTGCGCTGATCTACGCCAATCACGTTCACGACGAAAACCTCATCATCGACACCATGACACTGGTGCAGATGATGGCCACCGAAAGTCCGGACGGCCAGGTCAGCTCGCAAGCAGCATTCCTGCTGGAATATGAGCCAGACGGGCGCAACTACTTCAGCGTCTTCAGCGCCAAGCATGGATTGATCGCCGGGAATCCCGTCTTGCGGCCACCCGGCGGTTTGTTCCGCAACAACGACGGGCCACTGCTCTACGATGTGCAGATCGAGAAACACGCCCTGCGCGCAGCAAGCCTGCTAATGACCAATACGCGCGACCCTGGCGATCAGCTCGAGGTCACCGTTGCCGAAACCCTGCGCGATCGCCATCAGGAAGCACGGCAGATTCTTTTGCTCAGCATTCCTGCGCAGACCGTGCTGATTATCGCGGCGTTCCTGTTGATATGGTTGGGCGTACGCACCGGCTTGCGTCAACTCGAACCCCTGACAACGCAGCTCGCCAACCGTGAACACGATCTGGCCCCCATCGGCGATGCCAACGTGCCGGTGGAAATTCTGCCTTTGACGCGCACTATCGATGGTCTTTTCGCGCGCTTACGCAGCATGCTGGCCTTGCACGAACGCTTCATTGCCGATGCCGCACATCAGTTGCGCACTCCGCTGGCCGGCCTGAGCGTACATGCCGAACGTGCACAGGCCAGCTCGGATCCCGAAACCATTTCGGACGCACTGAACCATATCCAGCGGCTGATCCAGCGTGCCAACCGCACCTCAAGTCAGCTGCTTGCACTCACCCGCGCACAAACGACTGAGCATGAAGCTGGGGATACAGAACAGCTAAATCTGGCGACGCTAATACCCGAACTGGTGGGGCAACGCGTACACGAAGCATTGATTGCCAATATCGACCTAGGCTACGACGGCCCTGCAGGCCCGCTATGGATCGAAGGCGATCGTCATCGCCTGCAGGAGATGCTCGACAACTTGATCGACAATGGCCTGCGCTACGCCGGACGCGGCAGCCTGATGACCGTATCGCTCACGCAAGAAGGCAATGAGATCTGTCTCGCCGTCGAAGACAACGGCCCCGGCGTACCGCCATCGTGGGTCGAACGCCTCGGTGAACGCTTTTTTCGCGTGCCCGGCAGCGAAGAGGAAGGTAGCGGCCTAGGCCTCGCCATCGTGCAACGCATCGCCGAATGGCATAACGGGCAGGCACGTTACATGGCGGGCAGCGAGGGCGGCTTGCGGGTCGAGATCATCTTCCCGGCCCAGACCGGCCCAGAAAAAAACGGCGGCGCCTGAGCGCCGCCGTGTTTGCCAGCTTCCCCTGCATGGGAAAATCGACAACAACCGTTTCCTGAATACGGACGTCTAGACGTCCGCACTCGCAGCATTACATCACCTTCTTTGCCTTGGTCAGCAACTGATCGAGCAGCGAAATAGCCAAGTCGATCTCTTCGTGCGTAATGTCCAGCGACGGCGCGAACGTGATCACGTTCTTGTACCAGCCGCCCACGTCCAACACGAGGCCGATCTTCTTGCCGTTGTGCTCAAGATCCCCTGCCAGGCCGATATCGACCATCTTGTCCAACAATGCCTTGTTCGGCGTGAAGCCATCGTCAGTGCAAATTTCGGCGCGCAGAGCCAGGCCCAGGCCGTCGACGTCGCCGATTTCCTTGTGGCGCTTCTGCAGATCCTTCAACGCATCGAGGAAGTGCGCCCCCTTCTCGGCAACGGTCCTCTCGTAGTTGAGCTCGTAGCCCATCTTGATGACTTCGAGGCCAAGCGAGGTGCCGAGCGGATTGGAGTTGAAGGTGGAGTGCGTCGAACCCGGCGGGAAGATGGTCGGATTGATCATTTCTTCGCGCGCCCACAGACCCGACAACGGATTGAGGCCGTTGGTCAGCGCCTTGCCGAACACGATCACATCCGGCGTTACGCCGAAATGCTCGATCGACCACAGCTTGCCGGTGCGCCAGAAGCCCATCTGGATTTCGTCGACCACCATCAGGATGCCGTACTTGTCCAGCACCTTCTTCAGATCCTTGAAGAAGTTCCGCGGGGGGATTACGTAACCACCGGTGCCCTGGATCGGCTCGACGTAGAACGCAGCGTATTCGGCCTGGCCGACTTTTGGATCCCACACGCCGTTGTATTCGGTTTCGAATAGACGTTCGAACTGACGCACGCAGGCATCCGAATACTCTTCCGGCGTCATGCCCTTCGGGCGGCGGAACGGATACGGGAACGGGATGAACATCGCGCGCTCGCCGAAATGGCCGAAGCGACGGCGATAGCGATAGCTCGAGGTGATCGACGACGCACCGAGCGTGCGGCCGTGATAACCGCCTTCGAAGGCGAACATCAGGCTTTTGCCGTTCTTGAAGTTGCGCACCAGCTTCAGTGAATCTTCGACCGCCTGCGCGCCGCCGACGTTGAAATGCACGCGACCCTTCAGGCCAAACTTCTGCTGCGCGTCGACGGCAATCGTCTTGGCCAGCTCGATGCGGGTCTGATGCAGATACTGGCTGGCGACCTGCGGCAGCACATCGATCTGGCGCTTCAACGTGTCGTTGAGACGCTTGTTGCTGTAGCCGAAGTTGACCGCCGAGTACCACATCTGCAGATCGAGGAACGGCACGCCGGCCGTGTCGTACATCCAGCTGCCTTCGCCATGGCGGAAGATCTTCGGCGGATCGACATAGTGAACGGTGTCGCCAAAGGAACTGTACTGCGCCTCATCGGCCAGCAGCTCGGCGTCAGGAATCACGCCGGTTGCGGCGTTCGGGTCGTAAGCGTTCATGGGAACAAGGCCTGGTTAACTATTTAAGAGTGCGGCCATGGGGGCCGCTTTTTGACTTTTGCGTTCATGGATGAACGCGTCTATTTACTCAAGTGCGGCCACGCAGGCCGCGTCTTGATTGTCGCGCTCAGTGGATCAACACATTGACTAAAAGCCGGCAGCTGCAGGCAACACGTGCGGCGGATGCTCGGCCAGCAGAGTGCCATCAAGCAGGCGAGGCAACAGCTCGAGCGCATCCTCGAAACCGGTGATAGGCACGTACGGAATGCCCGCTGCACGGCAATGCTCGATCAGGCGATGCTTGGCAAACACGAAATCGACCTGGTCGGCGGCACAGAAGTCCGACGCACCATCGCCGATCAGCAAAGTCTTCGCGCCACCCGTGCGAGCTTGCGCCACGCAGGCGCACTTGCAGGTGCCGCTACGGCAACCATCGGCCTGGAACGGCGACGTGAGCTGCCACTGGCGCGGCGGCGTGGCGGGCGCAAGGTGATTGGCTGCCAACGGAAGATTATCCAGGCCATAACGACCCAGAATGCGGTGAATGGCGTAATCCAAGCCATCGCTTACAACACGGATCGGCGTTTGCAATTCGCGGGCGCGCGCAACGAAAGCGGGGAAAGCATGGTCGATCCACAGACCGTCCAAGTGCATGTCCAGCTCTTCCTGGCGCATGTCCAGCAAATCAACCTGCCCGCTCATGCACTCGCGCGAACCGATGCGGCCGGCACGCCAATCCTGTTCCAGCGCTTCCCAGCCGGGACGGCCGAAACGGTCGAGCAACGAGTCGATGACGTCTTCGACGGAAATGGTGCCGTCAAAGTCGCAGAGGATGTTCCAGGCAGTCACGCATGCCGCTCCAACACTAGGGTATGGCGCATCTTGGCGAGTCACCCCTTTCGGTCCCCTTTCTAGGGGCGCAAGCCTTCCGTAAGTAAAGCCAAATCTAGGCTTGACCCGCTATGCTTATGGTTTGCACGCCTTTATGAACGGTCCGCACCCCGTGCACCAGTCAGCTTTGCGCAATCCACTCCGTAATGGCCGCCTTCCGCTGGCCGGCTGGCGCGTGCTCCCGGCGCTGGTTCTTAGCCTGCTCGCGGGTTGCACCGCAGCGCCCCTGCCGGCGCTGAAGCCGCCCGTGCCGCAAACCTGGCGCAACGCACCAACCACTACGGGGAACCCTGCGCAACCGGACCTGCACAACTGGTGGCTGGCGTTCAACGATCCGGCCTTGAATGCCCTGGTCCAACGTGCAATGGACGGCAACCTGGACGTAGCCGCCGCCTCCGAGCGGCTGCTTGCCGTACGCACGCTCTACAACCACGCCAACGACAAATACCTTCCCAGCTTGAAGGGCGATACCAATCAGGTCATCCAGCCCGATGCCAGCGCGTCGTATTTCATTGCCGGCTTTGATGCCCTTTGGGAATTGCCGTTGTTTGGTGCTCTCAAGAGTACGCATCGCCTTTCCAGTGGCAATCTCGATGCCGCTCGCGCACAGCTACAGGGCGCGTACGTGTCGATGGTCGCTGAAGTTGCACGCTGCTGGATCGAATTGCGTACGGCGCAGGAGCAGGCACGATTGCTTGCAGCGGTGCGTGACGCCGATCGCGAAAAGCTGCAGTTATTGCAAGTACGCGCAAACCTCAAGCTGATTTCCCCCACCGAGGTCGCGTCCGCCCAGGCAGAGCTTGCCCGTGCCGACATTGCACTGTCCGATCCGCAGCGCGCCATCAACGCGAATGCTCAACAGTTAGCTGTATTGCTCGGCCAAGCCGAACCCGATCCAGAATGGCTGGATGAAAGCGGCGCCCAGCCGCAACTAGGCGAATGGCAAATGACCAGCGCGCCAGCAGATTTGTTGCGTACTCGCCCGGAAATCGCTTCGGCCGAAGCCGACGTACTGCGCGCCGCTGGTGAAGCGGGCCTCAGCCGCGCGGATATTTATCCGCACATTGGCATTGGCAGCTCGCTGGACTGGTCGCTGAACATTCTGCACCACCATCGCCTTATTCACTCCAGCGAAGGCATCTTCTCGGTAGGTCCGGTCGTGGACATGCCTTTGTTCGACTGGGGCATGCGCGTCGCTCAGGCACACGCCAAGGATCATGAGTTGCAGGCTGCCGTCTACACGTATCGGCAAGCGGTTCTGCAAGGCGTTGCCGAAACCGAAACGGCGATGGGCGATTTGCAGCAATTGCATCTGCGCGAAGCGGCCGCCGAACAGGTGGCTCAAGCGCTCGATGGGAACGCCACGGCGTTGGACAAGCGCCGCGACCTTGGCCTTAGCAGCACGCTCGAACTGCAGGACGCATTGATCGCACAGCAGAACGCACAGCTTGAACTGGTGTCGGCACGCGCCGAACGCGACCTGGCTTATGTATCGCTATACAAAGCGCTCGGTGGCGCACCGTTACCGCCGGTTGATGTCACTGCCGACTACGACAGTTCCGCGCACAAAAAGGATGCCCGCTGATGGTCGCCTTGGCGCGGAAGACGCTGATTCAAGAATGGCGCCGCTTCCTGCCTGCGATCCTCGCCGTGGGATTCGCCGGCCTGCTTCAGCTGTTGCAGGCCGCGCTGGTGCTAGGCATTTTCGGTAGCGCGAGTGTTTACATCACTGGTTCCGCCGCCGATTTGTGGGCTGGCTACCCGGGCACGCAGAGCGTCAACCTGGGACGCCCCATCGGTGAGGACGTCGCGATGCGGCTTCGCATGGATCCCGACGTCACCAAGGTGGAACCGTTCCGTTGGGTCGATGCAGATTGGCGCGGCCCGCGCGATACCGGCGGTGTGTCGGTATTCGTCTCCGGTATCGACCCACGTCCCGACGGCATGATGTTCTCGCGCGCCCTGCCGCCCGCCCTGCGCGCCAAGTTGAATGAACCGGGCGCAGTGATCGTCGACAAGGCCGACCTCGACAGCCTCGGCGTCAGCATCGGCGATACCGCCGCCATCAATGGCCAGCGCGTGCGCGTGGTGGGCGTCAGCAGCGGATTGCGCGCGTTGGGTGGCGTGAACATCGTCTCCTCGTTGGACACCGCACGCGTGCTCGACATCGATCCGGAAGACGCCGGCATGATGACGTACTTCGTCGCCAAGCTGCGCGATCCATCCAAGGCCAAAGCGATCGCCAAGCGGCTAAGCGGATCGGATGCATTCGGGCCTTACACCGTTTGGACGGCCAAAGAGTTCGCGCGCCAATCGCAGCTTTACTGGATGCTGGACACCGGCGCAGGCGCAGGCGTGCTGTTTCTCGCCGGCATCGTCTTCCTGGTCGGCGCGGTGATTACCAGCCAGACCTTGATCGCCGCGGTAATCGGCTCGATCCGCGAATACGCCACCTTGAATGCACTGGGCGTGGGTCGCGGCGCCCTGCGCAAGGTGATCATGGAACAAGCCTTTTGGGTGGGTGCCTTGGGGCTCATCTGCAGCATCGTCATCGGCATCGTGATGTTGATCATCGCGCGCAGCCGTAGCGTGCCGATGGAATTGCATCCGCTCACTGCCGGCGTATGCCTGGCGCTCAGCATGGCACTGGCGATCGTGTCCGGCCTGGCCGCCATGCGCAGCTTGCGCCGTGCCGATCCGGCGAGCTTGTTGAGATGAGCATGTCGGCAGCGCCTCAAACATCTTCCACGACGACACTGCAGGCTCACGGTGTACGCAAGTCGTTCGTGTCCGGCCGCGTCCAGAGCACAGTGCTGCACGATCTGACGCTGGACGTGCACGCTAGCGAACTGACACTGATTTCCGGCCCTTCCGGCTGCGGCAAAAGCACCCTGCTGGCGATTCTCAGCGGCTTGCAGCCTGCGGATGCGGGCGGTGTGCGTGCGTTGGGGCATGAACTCAGCGGCTTGGGGATGCGCGAACTGGAGCATTTCCGCCTGCAGCACACGGGCTTTGTCTTCCAGGGCTTCAATCTGTTCCCGGCGCTTACCGCGCTGGAACAAGTCGAGCTTCCGTTGAGCTACATGGGCCTGGCCAAAGGCCTGGCTCGAAAGCGTGCCATCGAATCCTTGGAGGAAGTTGGTTTAGGTCCACGCATGCGCCTTCGTCCGGCCGAATTGTCGGGTGGCGAAAAGCAGCGTGTAGCCATCGCGCGAGCCTTGGCCAAACAACCGGAACTGTTGTTTGCCGATGAACCGACCAGTGCGCTGGATTCGGCCAATGGCCAGATCGTGATCGATATCCTGCACCGCATCGCCCGCACTCACGGCACTACCGTCCTTTGCGTCAGCCACGATCCACGCCTGGTCGGCCATGCCGATCGTATGCTGACGATGGAAGACGGCCGAATTCTGAGCGACCATGCCCCACCGGCGTCGCTGTCCACCGCATACGGGGCCAAGGAGCCTTCTGCATGAATCCGCGTGATCTGCGCCTTCCGCTCGCCCTGCTTGCCGCCGCACTGCTGGCCGGCTGCTCGCATGACGATGCCCCGG
This sequence comes from Vulcanimicrobiota bacterium, assembly GCA_903970555.1. Taxonomy (GTDB): domain Bacteria; phylum Pseudomonadota; class Gammaproteobacteria; order Xanthomonadales; family Rhodanobacteraceae; genus Dyella_B. Next base: position 11,130 of record CAJCJD010000127.1, on the reverse strand, counting down.
CGACCACCCAAGCGACGACACCGGCCTACGTTGCCGTCGCACGCGGACGCATCGACATCGAGGGCGGCCTGCTCAAACTCACCATGCCGAGCGAAGGCGTGGTCGATAGCGTGGGGGCGCATGAGGGCGATCATGTCCAAAAGGGACAGTTGCTCGCCCAGCTCAACCTTGAACCGGCCAAGCTGGCGCTCAATTCGGCGCTTGCCGAACAACAGCAGGCCACCGCGCAGGCCGATGCCCTCGAAGGACGCGTGAAATCCGCCAGCCTGCGTGCATCTCGTCTGCAGCAAGCCGCGAAAGCCGGCGCCGGCGATATCCAAAGTGCCGACGACGCGCAGGAAAGTGCGCGACAAGCGCAGACCGAACTGGATAACGCTCGTGCGAATGCCGCACTCGCCGCGCAAAAAGTTGCCGGCGCGCGATATCAGCTGGAACTGCGCAGCCTGCACTCTCCGGTCGACGGCCAGATCGTGCAACGCATGGTGCAGCCCGGCGCTTCTGTGTCGCCGGCTGCCGGGCCGATCTTCGTATTGTTGCCGGACTCGCCGCGCATCGTGCGCGCCGAACTCAACGAATCGTTCGTCGGTGTCGTGCACGATGGCATGGCGGCCGAAGTGGATGACGACAGCGGCAGCGGGATGGCGCCGTTGAAAGCACACGTGCTGCGTATCGGCGAGGTTTTCGGTGCCAGCACGCTGGAAGACGACCCGCAGGTTCGCGCCAATTCGCGCACGGTCGAATGCGTACTGTCGTTCGATCAGCCGGCGTCGAAGACGTTACGCATTGGACAGCGCGTCTTCGTGAAGTTCGATCCTAAATAAGTCGATGTGTCGCGTTGAGCAACGCAACACCTCAGCGATCGTCGCGCGTCCAGATCAAACCGTCGCTCTCGCGCACGGGGAAACGCCTGATCGGCTCATAGGCGGGCGGGCACGTCGGCTCACCCGTGCGTAGATCGAAACGCGCGCCATGTCGCGGGCATTCCACTTCCAAACCGATCACCTCGCCACCGGCCAATTCACCGCCGTCATGGGTGCAGATGTCTTCCACCGCATAAAGGTCGCCCTCTACGTTGAAGACGGCGATGGCAGTGTCGCCATCCCACACCACCTTGAACTCGCCCGGCAGCAATTCCGAACGCGTACCGACTTCCACCCAGGTCTCGCTCACGACGTGACTCCTGAAAAATCCTTGATCAGCAATTCGAAGCGCAGATCCTCCCGACGCGGAATGCCGAAGCGCTCGTCGCCATAGGGAAACGGCTTGTATTGGCCGGTACGGTGATAGCCGCGCCGTTCGTACCAGGCAATCAGCTCGCTACGCAGGTCGATCACGGTCATGTGCATGGCGCGGCAATGCCACGTCTCGCGTGCCATCCGTTCGGCCTCCGCCAGAAGTTGCTTGCCAAGGCCGCTGCCCTGATACGACGGATCGACGGCAAACATGCCGAAATAAGCCGAATCGTCATGCCGTTCGACGTGGCAGCATGCGCGCAGGACGCCATCGACAAAAGCCAACAACACCGCGCTATCCGGGGACATCAACAACTCGGAAACCAGTTCGGCATCTGTGCGCCGGCCATCCAGCAAATCGGACTCGGTCGTCCACCCACGTCTGCCGGAATCCCCACGATAAGCGGACTCGACCAACGCGACTACAGCGTCGACATCGGCCTGGGCGGCCGCGCGGAAGAAAAGGGCGGAATCGGAAGTCATCCGCTGATGATAATCCGTGAGCCGATCCAGCCATAGATGGCCGCTTGCTTGGCACCACCCTTACGGCGAATACCATCCACCCGGATGACCGTTATGGAAACTCAATCCCGGGCGATATGCATGCATGGTGCATATATTGAAACCACGGGCGACGATATTTCGTCCGTCCGAAAGCTGCGTATGCAAATCACGCAAGCAGCCGTCGCCATCGTACAGTTCGATATTGACGGCGGTTGCGGAGTCGAATGGCTGCTTTCTGAAATCGACTTCGGCTCCATGTCTATTGCCAGGGATCGAAACGGTAAAGGAAATGATCGTAGTCCGCGTGTCATTGATCAACTTGAAGGTATGCACAGACTGCGCCCTGGCGGCAAATGACAGGCAGGCCAGCGACAAAGTAAAAAACCACAAGCGCATGATGCTCTCCTTGAAAAAAGCACAGCAAGGCCCGCGATGACATAACGGCATGTCACCGTTGGGTACATCGGTAGTAAGAGACGCAACCTAGTAGATGCGCGTGGAGGAGATCTGGTTGCATAGCGTCTCGCTGCAACCGTTACGCTGTTGACCGTATCTCTGTACCTGTAAGCGCCCCACTCGGGGTCATCGAACTGGAGAGGACAAGATGGACAAAAATGTGATCCCAGTGGTGCTTTTTCTCTGCATCACCTTTGGCATTTCGTATGCGATCAAGCTACTGGTCGGTGCGCGGGTGCGCATCAAGATGCTGCAAGCCAGCGAATCCAAAGAGCTTATCGAATCCATTGTGCGTGGTGAGGAGCACCTCGGCCGAATGACGTCGCTGCGCTGGGGCCTATTGCTACTCACCGAGGGCCTGGGTTTCGGGGTTGTTCAATGGGCGGGATGGACGACCATTACCCCCGGCGTCGTCGCGGTACTGATCGGCGCGGCAGGGCTGGGCTCGCTGCTCTATTTCCTGATCGCGCAGCGCCTAAAGTGATCGGCTGGCCGGCACGGTCGCCGGCCAGCGAGCACGTAGCCGCATGAACAACTTCACGGATCGCTCGCTTGTCGAAGCCGTATTGGCGAATGCGCCTGGCGCGTTCGAACGACTCGTGCGCGAACATCAAGGCCTTTGCTGGCACGTCATCTATCGCATGGTTCGTCATCCGGAAGATTCGCGCGAACTGTGCCAGGACACCTTCCTGCGGGTGCATCAGAACCTGCGCCAATATCGTTACGAAAGCACGCTGAAGTCGTGGATTGGTCGCATTGCCTACAACGTCGCGCTGCGTCACCTGGAACGCAAACGTATCGCGCTGGTCGACTCTGTCGCGGACGAGGACGCCCCTTCTCTCATCGAGAACATCGGCGACGATTTCAATCTAGAGGCCGCGTATGCCGATAGCGAGATCGCCTCGTGCCTGCATGCTGCCATCGAGCAACTGCCGCCGCTGCAACGCACCGTACTTACGCTTTATCATCTCGACGAGCTGCCCATCGGCGAGATCGCCCATATCACCGGTCTTGCCACCGGCACGATCAAGAGTCACTTGTTCCGCTCGCGCCTGCGCTTGCGTGAATTGCTCGAACCCGTGCATGGAGTTACGCCATGAGCCACGAACCTCGATCACCGCAAGACGAAGCTGCAGAACGCGAATGGGCGCTGCAGGAACAGGCCGTTCAGGAGGAGCGGCTCCACCTCGATCCCACCGATAACGCCAGCGTTCTGCGCTATCGCGCTATCGCCCGCACGCTGCGGCAACCCTTGGATGAAAACTTGCCCGCCGACTTCGCCCAACATGTCGCTACGCTGGCTAGTCGCCGCGCTGCGATCGAGATGCGATTCGAGTTATATGTCAGCTGCACGCTGCTCGGCGTGTTGATGGCGATGCTGGTCACGCTTGTGACGCTTTACGGCGGCGCTTGGCTACAACTCGCCCAATCCAGCTTGCCGGTCCATGCATTGATGAATCCTTGGCTGCTGGCGCTTGCCGCGTGTATCGCGCTTCCGTATGCGTTGAACAGGTTCGTTCCCACTCGATGAAGCAAGCCCGTTGAGCCAAGCAGGGCGAAGCATTACATCAGCAGCTTGCGCACCTTAAGCAACGCGGCAACGAAAACGTCAACTTCCTCGCGCGTGTTGTAGAAGGCCAACGAGGCGCGCAAGGTGGCAGGCACGCCCAAGAACTGCATCAGCGGATGCGCGCAATGATGTCCTGAACGCACAGCCACGCCTTCGAGGTCGAGCAAGGTCGCCATATCGGTGGCTTGCGCGCCCTCGATCAGGAACGAGATCACTGGCTCCTTGTCGGCCGCTTCACCAAAAATACGTAGCCCAGGGATCTCACGCAGGCGCTCGGTGGCGTACGTCAGCAGTTCATGCTCCCACGCGCAGATCGCGTCGAAACCAAGCGACTGGTAATAATCGATTGCCGCGCTGACACCGGCAAAACCGGCAATGTTCGGCGTGCCTGCTTCAAACTTGTGCGGTGGTTCGGCAAACGTGGTGCCGTCGAAACGCACTTCACGAATCATCTCGCCGCCGCCGAAGAATGGCGGCATGTCCCGCAAATGTTCGCGCTTCGCCCACAGGGCACCGGTGCCTGTTGGCGCCAGCATTTTGTGCCCGGTGAGTGCGTAGAAATCGCAGCCAAGGGCTTGCACGTCCACCGGACGGTGCGGCAAAGCCTGCGAGCCATCCACCAGCAACGGGATGCCGCGTCGACGGCATTCGCGCGCAATCTCACGAATGGGATTTACCGTCCCGAGCACGTTGGAAACATGCGTAACGCAGGCCAGCTTCACTTCCGGGGTCAACATGTCGAAGAACTTCTCGACGATCAACTCACCGCGCTGGTCGATCGGTGCAGCCTTTACGGTGGCACCACTGCGTGCGGCCACCAGCTGCCACGGCACGATATTGGCGTGATGCTCCATCACCGTAGTAAGAATCGCATCGCCAGGCCTCAAGCGTGGCAGCGCGTAGCTGTACGCCACCAGGTTCATCGATTGCGTGGTGCCGGAGGTCAGCACCAGATCATCGCGTGATCCCGCATTGATAAAGGCCGCAAGCTTGTCGCGAGCACCCTCGTATGCGGCAGTTGCCTCTTCACCTAACTGATGCACGGCGCGCGCCACGTTGGCGTTGTGCTCGCGGTAATGCCGATCAACCGTCTCGATCACCTGCAGCGGTTTCTGGCTGGTGTTGGCATTGTCGAAATACACCAGCGGTTTGCCATGCACCGTGCGTCCAAGCAATGGAAAATCAGCGCGTACGCGCTGCACATCGAAATCGAGAGCAGGTTGGCTTGGCTTGGCATTCATGACTGGTCGACTCAGGGCAGATGTGCGAGCAGCGCGTCGGAAAAGTGCTCACGGAGGGTTTCGTTCGGCAACGATGCAAACACGGCACGGCAGAACGCCGTGGTGAGCAATGCACGCGCCTCGGCATGCGGCAGACCGCGCGAGCGCAAGTAGAACAGTGCCCGCTCATCAAGCTGGCCCACGGTAGCGCCGTGCGCAGCCTTCACTTCGTCGGCGTAGATTTCCAGCTCCGGCTTGGTATCGATCTCGGCCAATGCCGACAGCAGCAGATTCTTGTTGCTGAGGTTGGCATCGCTGCCATCCGCACCTTCGGCTACCACGATAGCGCCGCGAAACACGCCCCGCCCACGCTCGTCGGCAACGCCACGCCAGGTCGATTCCGACGCGGTGTTGAGTGCCTGGTGCCGAATCGAGAGCTGGGTGTCGATGTGCTGGCGTCCACGCAGCACGAACACGCCACGCGTATCCAAACGCGCTTCGTCTCCGCGCAATTGGGCATGAAGATCATGACGAACCAGCGCGCCACCGAGTTCCAACACGTGCATCGCAGCATGCGACTTTGCGCCAAGGTGCAAACTGCTGTGTCGAACCAGCGTGCTGTCTTCGGCAGTGTTTTGCAGCAGTGCGTGCTGCAGCTTCGCGCCGTCTTGCAGAACGATATCGCCGACCAGCGTACCGAGGTGCTTGTGCCCTGCACTGGATACGTGATGCTCGACAAGGTCGAGCTCACTGCCCGCGCCAAGTTCGATTACGTTGCGAACGTGCCAGGCAAGATCGCCTTCGGCAGGTGTGCCAACGAAGCACAGATGCACCGGCTTGCCGATTCGTGCGCCCGCGGCGACACGCAACACGACACCGTCGCCTGCCAGCGCCGCGTTAAGCCGCGCGAACGCATCGCTTGCCTCGCGATAGTGACGACTCAAGGCGAAGCGAAGCGGCTCCGGGTCCTGCTCCAACACCTGCGAAAGTGGCTGAAGCGTCAGGCCGGAAGGAAGGGTATTCAGCCGCGACAGGTCGGCGCGGAACACGCCGTTGACGAACACCAGTCGCGGGCCGTCCACCCCAGGAAGCGCGAGAGCCGTCGGATCGACAGCACGCGTAACCGCGCCCGGATCACCCAAAGCGAAACGGCGCTGACCAAGCGCACGCAGCGCGGTATATTTCCACGCTTCCGCGCGCGTATCGGGCAGGCCCGACGCCACGAAAGCCTCCAGGTTTTCGCGCCGTGCAGCATCCAGCCACGCATGGCCACTACCGGGCAAACGCAGGCTGGCAGCGTCGCGCAGTCCATCGATAAAGGGCACCGGGGCCGGTGACGGACTCATGCACGCGCCTCGGATGTGTGCGCCGGCTTGCGATCGGCAACCCACGCATAGCCGTGCTCTTCCAACTTTAGTGCCAGCGTTTTATCGCCGCTCTCGACGATGCGGCCATCGGCCAGCACATGGACGAAATCCGGCTCCACGTAATCGAGCAGACGCTGGTAGTGGGTAATCATGAGGAATGCGCGATCCGGCGAACGCAGCGCGTTCACACCCTGCGCCACCTGCTTGAGCGCATCGATGTCGAGGCCCGAGTCGGTTTCGTCGAGAATCGCCAGCTTCGGCTCCAGCACGGCCATCTGGAAAATCTCGTTGCGCTTCTTCTCGCCACCCGAGAAACCTTCGTTGACGGCGCGATGCAGCAGCTCGTCGGAGATCTGCATGATCTTCAGCTTCTCGCGCACCAGCTTGAGGAACTGCATGGAATCCAGCTCTGGCTCGCCACGCTGCTTGCGTTGCGCATTGAGCGCGGCACGCAGGAAATAGGTGTTGTTCACGCCCGGAATTTCCACCGGGTACTGGAAGGCCAGGAACAGACCTGCAGCGGCGCGCTCTTCGGGCTCCAAGGCGAGCAAATCGCGCCCCTCGAAGATCACCGAACCTTCGGTCACTTCATAACCTTCGCGGCCGGAAAGCACATTACCCAGCGTGGACTTGCCTGCGCCGTTGGGCCCCATGATGGCGTGCACCTCACCCGGATTCACGGTCAGCGTGAGCCCCTTGAGAATGTCTTTGCCCTCGACGCGGGCGTGCAGGTTTTCGATCTTCAGCATGTTGTTTCCTGTTGCGGCATTCAGCGACGACGCCACGTTTCGTTAATCCGTTTCAGGTGTTGATTTGGTAGGAGCCGGCGCAAACGTCGCCTTCTTGCGTACCCTTCAACCACGCGCGCAGCTCTTCGATGCGTTTGCGGGTTATCGCTTCGAGTTCATTGTTGGCGCACATGGGATAGACGCTTCCGTACTGGAGACTCTTATCGCTTGCGGGATAACGCGCTTCCAGCTCGGCATCGCGAAATGCCACCCACGCTTTCTGCGCCGTGCGCAGTTTCGCGGTGAACACCTTGTCTGAGGCGTACTTGGCGAGCACCTGCTGGTAGATCTGATTGAGTTCCTTGTCCGCTACCGCCAGGCTTTGGGACGCGCATGCATCCATCGCGGCTTGCGACTGGGCGTTATCCATGCATTTGTCGCCCGACGATGCCGCCGCAGTCGCGGCGGCCGCTGGTGTCGTAGAGGCGTTAGCGATGCTGCCGAAAGCCAACGCAAAAGCCGCTAAGCAAAGCTTTGTGGATAGTTTCATCCAACCGCTCCTTCCAGGGAGATTTCGAGCAGTTTCTTCGCTTCGACCGCGAACTCCATCGGCAGCTCGCGGAACACCTGCTTGCAGAACCCGTCAACAATCATCGATACCGCGTCTTCCTCGCCGATACCGCGCGAGCGGCAGTAGAAGAGCTGGTCGTCGGAAATCTTGGATGTGGTCGCCTCGTGCTCGACGATGGCGCTTGGGTTTTTCACTTCCATGTACGGGAAGGTGTGTGCGCCGCACTTTTTGCCGATCAGCAGCGAATCGCACTGCGTATAGTTGCGCGCGCCTTCGGCGCCCTTTTCCACCTTCACCAAGCCGCGATAGCTGTTGGAGCTGCGGCCAGCGCTGATGCCCTTGGAGACAATCTTGGACTTGGTGCCCTTGCCGATGTGGATCATCTTGGTGCCGGTGTCGGCCTGCTGGCGATGATGGGTCAACGCCACCGAGTAGAACTCGCCGACCGAACGATCGCCGCGCAATACGCAACTGGGGTATTTCCAGGTGATCGCCGAACCGGTTTCCACCTGCGTCCAGGAAATCTTGGAATCGTCGCCACGGCAGTCGCCGCGCTTGGTCACGAAGTTGTAGATGCCGCCGCGACCTTCTTCGTCGCCCGGATACCAGTTCTGCACGGTGGAATACTTGATCTGCGCTTTTTCCAGCGTGACCAATTCCACCACCGCTGCATGCAGCTGGTTTTCGTCACGCATCGGTGCGGTGCAGCCTTCGAGATAGGACACATAGGCGCCCTCTTCCGCGATGATCAGCGTGCGCTCGAACTGGCCGGTGTGGCCGGCGTTGATGCGGAAATACGTGGACAACTCCATCGGGCAACGCACGCCCTTGGGAATGAACACAAACGAGCCGTCGGAAAACACTGCCGAGTTCAGCGCGGCGAAGTAGTTGTCGCCGGTCGGCACGACGCTACCCAGATACTTTTGCACGAGTGCGGGATACTCGCGGATCGCTTCGCTCATCGAGCAGAAGATCACGCCAGCTTCAGCCAGCTCTTTGCGGAAGGTGGTACCCACGGAGACCGAATCGAACACCGCATCCACCGCAACGCCCGCCAGCTTCGCGCGCTCGTGCAACGGCACGCCTAACTTGTCGTAGGCTTCCAGCAGCTTAGGATCGACGTCGGCCAGCGACTTCGGGCGATTCTTCGGCGATGCGTAGTAACTGATCGCCTGAAAATCGATCGGGGCGATGTTGAGCTTCGCCCAATGCGGCGTCGGCATGGTCAGCCAGTGGCGATAGGCCTTCAGTCGCCACTCGGTCATCCACTCCGGCTCGCCTTTCAACGCCGACAACTGGCGCACAGTGTCTTCGGACAGACCCGGCGGAAGGCTGTCGGTTTCGATATCCGTGATGAAGCCGGCTTCGTAGCGACGGCCGAGCGCGGCGGCGACGTCGGCGTTGTCGCGCAGCACGGCGGGGCTATCGTTTTCGATGGTCATGATGCTGTCCTGCCTTTCAATTCGGTAAGCGCGACGGTGGCCACGGGCGAGTGCACGGGCGGCCGCAACATGTCGGCCAGGCTCATCGTGCGCAATGCGTTATCCAAGACGTTGTTGATGCGCTGCCAGCTGCCGCGCACGCCGCACTGCGCTTCGCGATCGCAGTGCCCTTCGCTCAAGCTGCATTCGGTCATGCCCAGCGGACCTTCCATCGCCTCGACGATCTCCGCCACGCTGATCTCACGCGCCGGCCGCGCCAGGCGGTAGCCGCCGTTGACGCCACGGAAGGAGTCCACCAGCCCGGCGTGCCCCAGCGACTTCAGCAATTTGCTGACAGTGGGCAATTCCAGGTGGGCCTCTTCGGCGATCTGGGCTGTACTGAGGACGTCGTCGGGGTGCGCGGCGATGCAAGTCATCACCACGGTGGCGTAGTCCGTCAGTCGGCTGACACGGAACATGGGGAAGTCACCGCGTTAATCCAGACTAAAATGGTACAGATTGCGCATCCGATGGTCAACGTGGCCGTTCTGCTGCCGCCGTGATTTGCACCATTATGGCGCATAAGGCGCACCACTTTAGCTGCAGCCGGTACTCACCCCAGATCCTTCGTGCCGCAAGGAATGGCTTGATAACGCCATTTCTCCTCGCCCCAATGCCGCTGGCACGCATTCTGCTGTGTTGCAACAAATCGTCCTATGTGGAGCAACCGCGCATGAAGTGGATTACCGCGATCATCAAGCCCTTCACGCTGGACGACGTCCGGGAGGCCCTCGGGGAGGCCGGGGTGCAGGGCATGACCGTGACCGAGGTCAAAGGCTTCGGCCGGCAACGCGGGCACACCGAGCTTTATCGCGGCGCGGAGTATGTCGTCGATTTCCTGCCCAAGCTGAAAATCGAACTGGCCGTCGCCGACGAACAAGTCGACATGGCGATCGAAGCCATCACCAAAGCCGCCCGCACCGGCAAGGTCGGCGACGGCAAGATCTTTGTGAGCGAGTTGGAACAAGTCATCCGTATCCGCACGCAGGAGGTCGACGCCGATGCGCTTTGAACGAGGGATGGGAAAGAGTGCGATGCGCGTGCTGTTCGTCGCCCTGCTGGGTTTGAGTTTTGCGACGCCTGCTTTTGCACAGGCAACGCCAGCGCCGACGCTCAACAGCGGCGATACCGCCTGGATGATCGTGGCCAGCGCCTTCGTATTGATGATGACGATTCCCGGCGCCGCGCTGTTCTACGGCGGCATGGTGCGCGCCAAGAACCTGCTTTCAGTGATGATGCAGTGCATGGCGATCACGTCGCTGGTGACGGTGCTGTGGATGGTGTTCGGCTATTCGATGGCGTTCAGCACCGAAGGCATGCAGGCTGGCGTGACCAACCTGCATTCGTTCATAGGCGGCTTGGATCGCGCGCTGCTCGCCGGAATGACGCCAACATCTCTGTATCAGACGGTGCCTGAAAGCGTGTACGTGATGTTTCAGCTGACCTTCGCCATCATCACACCGGTGCTGATCGTCGGCGCTTACGCCGAGCGCATGAAGTTCAGCGCCATGCTTTGGTTCAGCGGCCTTTGGCTCACCCTCGTTTATCTGCCGATCGCTCACATGGTGTGGAGCGGCCCTGGCTCCCTGCTCGGCGACCTGGGCGTGCTCGACTTCGCAGGCGGCACCGTGGTGCATATCAATGCAGGTATCGCGGGTCTCGTCGCATGCCTGGTGCTGGGCAAGCGCCGCGGCTTTCCGCACACGCATATGCCGCCGCATAACCTCGGCTATACCGTGATCGGCGCGAGCCTGCTGTGGCTCGGTTGGTTCGGCTTCAACGCCGGTTCGGCGGTGGCTGCCAACGGCACGGCGGGCATGGCCATGCTGGTGACGCAGATCGCCACGGCCGCAGCGGCAATCGGCTGGGTCACGGTGGAATGGATCGTGCACAAGCGCGCCAGTGTGTTGGGCATCGCCTCCGGTGCCGTGGCCGGGCTGGTGGCAGTCACGCCCGCAGCCGGTACAGCGGGACCGGCGGGTGCGTTGCTCATCGGCTTCG
>CAJCJD010000126.1 GCA_903970555.1 Vulcanimicrobiota bacterium | reverse complement strand
GCGGTGGTGCGGTGATAGGTGTCGCGTTGGCTGTAGGGCTCAATCGCTTGCTGATGAGCAGCTTCGAGATGCAGCGCATGCCGATCTACTACGTACTGGCTGGGCTCGTAGTGGTTCTGGCGCTGGGGCAAATCGCGGTATTCGTGCCGGCGCGACGCGCCTCAAATGTACCGCCGGTGGTCGCGACGCGATCGGTGTAGGCCGCTGCGGCCCAGGGGAGTCACATGCTTGCTTACTATCTAGATCTCGCCGTGCACAGCCTGAAGCGTCATCGCATGTTGACGGCGTTGATGGTGCTGGCGATTGCGCTCGGCATCGGGGCCAGCATGACGACGCTGACGGTGCTGCACGTGTTGTCGGGCGATCCGCTGCCGGGACGCAGCGGGTCGATTTACTACCCGCAGATCGACCCGCAGGATATGAAAGACTACACGCCTAGTGTCGAGCCGCCCGCGCAGCTGACATGGACGGATGGCATGTATTTGCTCCATTCGAAGCGGGCGACACGGCAGGCATTGATGACAGGCGGCATGGTTCCGCTACAGCCGGCACAGTCGAGCTTCGATCCGTTTCATGCATCAGCGCTCTACACAACGGCAGATTTTTTCCCGATGTTCGCCGTGCCCTTCGAATACGGCAGTGGCTGGGGCGCAGCAGAGGACGATAGCAAGGCTCGTGTCGTCGTTATCACCTCACAACTGAACGACAAGCTGTTCGGCGGCAGGAATAGCGTCGGGCAGATCGTGCGCTTGCAGGAGAAGGATTTCCGCATCGTTGGTGTGCTAGGCGACTGGCACCCGAATCCGCATTTCTATGAGTGGTACATGGGAAGTTACGCAAGTGACGAGGACGTCTATGTTCCGTTGACGACATCGCGTGATCTGCTGATGGAGCACGACGGCTCCGTCGATTGCTGGGGCAATACCGGTGGTGATCCCAGCCGTCTGGAGACGATCAATTGCATGTGGTTGCAGTTCTGGGTGCAGCTGGATAGTCCGGCCAGCGTATCTGCCTATAAGGATTTTCTGCTGCACTATTCGCAAGATCAGCATGCGTCGGGGCGATTCGTAAGGCCGCCGAATGTGCGTCTGCGCAACATGATGCAGTGGCTCGATTACATCAAGGTTGTACCGAGCGATGCTGTTTTGCAGACGTGGCTCGCGCTTGGCTTTCTTGCCGTGTGCCTCATCAATACCGTCGGTTTGATGCTGGCCAAATTCATGCGTCGCGCAGGTGAGCTTGGTGTGCGACGCGCGTTAGGTGCATCGCAACGCGCGCTGTTCGGCCAGTTGCTGATGGAATCGGGCGTGATTGGCGTCGCCGGCGGCTTGGGCGGATTGCTGTTGGCGTTATTCGGCCTGTGGCTGGTGCGCCAGCAGCCGGCGGACTACGCCAAGCTGGCGCACATGGATACGACGATGTTGCTGGCGACATTCGCGCTTGCCGTGAGCGCGAGTCTGTTGGCGGGATTGCTGCCAGCGTGGCGCGCCTGCCGAGTCGCACCGGCCCTGCAGCTGAAGGCAAATTGATATGGATATACGTCCCATTCTTTCCACGCTGCGTCGGCACAAGTTTACGGCGTGCCTGTTGATCCTGGAAATCGCGCTGACGTGCGCGATCATATGCAATGCGATTTTTTTGATAGGTCAGCGCCTTGATCGCATGAATATCTCTTCCGGCATTGCCGAGCATGAGCTGGTTTACATTCAACTGGCTTATATCGGCGAGCGCCCCGATGCGATGGCGCGCACGGCAGCCGACCTCGCTGCGTTGCGAGAGATCGCAGGGGTCAGGGCGGTCACGATGACCAACCAGATTCCTTTCGGCGGCTCATCGTCGAACATGGGTGTGCGGACGGACTTGGCGCAGCAGAAAGATACGATCAATGCCAGTCAGTACCTCGGTGAAAACGTGCCGTCGACGCTGGGTATTCAACTGGAAGTGGGACGCGATTTTCGACCTGAAGAGTATCGCGATCTCACGGATGTTTATGCGGCCCTTGGCAAAGGCGACATGAATGCGTTGCCGAAGCCGGCTTTGATCAGCCGCGCCGTGGCCGACCAACTGTGGCCGGGACAAGATCCATTGGGCAAGCAGATGTATGTGGGCGGCGGAATTCCGCTGACGGTGATCGGTGTCATGGCGCAACTGATACGCCCCAACCAGTTTGGAGACGGCGCGCAATACAGCGTGATCAATCCGATCCGCCTGAGCATGTCGCAAGGTGCGGGTTATGTGATTCGCTGTGCGCCGCAGGATCGTGAGCAGGTTCTGAAGCTGGCCCTGGCGAAATTGAAGACGCTCGATCCGAACCGCATTGTGCTGGGCAAAGGGACGTTGGATCAGTTACGCCGCGATTATTTCCAGAACGATCGTGCCATGGCCGGCATTCTGGTGGGGGTTTGTCTTGCGCTACTCATCGTGACGGCACTTGGCATTGTGGGTCTTGCCAGTTTCTGGGTGGCGCAGCGTAATCGCAGTATCGGCGTACGTCGTGCACTTGGCGCGACGCGCGGCAACATCTTGCATTACTTCCAAACCGAAAACTTTCTACTGACCACGATAGGCATAGCCATCGGCATGGTGCTGGCCTATGGGATCAACCTGTTTCTTATCGTGCATTACGAATTGCCACGTATGCCCGGGTTTTATTTTCCGGTGGGTGCGGCGCTGTTGTGGGTGATCGGCCAATGCGCGGTTCTGGGTCCGGCGCTGCGCGCTGCCGCAGTGCCGCCAGTGGTGGCGACGCGTTCGGTGTGATGAAGCTATGACGAGGGCATCGATAGCTACCAGCACTTCCGGAGGTGGGCGTCTCGCATTCCAAGGATCGGATCTCGAGCGATGTAGTGAGCGTCGGCACGCCATGCGAGCAAACGTGAGCTTAGAAGGGGGAGAGGCATGATGCTGGGCTATTATCTGGACCTGGCCTTGCGTAGCCTCAAGCGCAACCAAGTTCTTACTGCGCTCATGGTGTTGTCGCTTGCGTTGGGCATTGGCGCGAGTATCACTACCTTGACGGTATTTCGCCTGTTGTCGGGTGATCCGTTGCCGCAGAGAAGCAGTCAGCTTTTCTACCCGCAACTCGATCCCTATCCCATTGATCAGCCATTCTCGCGAAGCGGAAAGATGCCATGGCTGATGACCTACATCGATGCTATGAACCTCGTGCATGCTCGCAAGGCGCAGCGTCAGGCGGCGATGGCGATGACGCAAGTCAAAGTGATACCCATGGACGCTGGCAAGAAGCCATTTTTCAGCGACGGCGTGATGACGACAGCGGATTTCTTTCCTATGTTCGACACGCCGTTTCAGTATGGCGCTGGCTGGAGCGGGGCGGACGACGACAGTCGAGCGCAGGTCGTAGTGATCGCTGGTTTCCTCAATGACAAGCTGTTTGGTGGCGCCAACAGTGTTGGCCGAAACATACGCATCGAGGGACATGACTTTCGCATCGTGGGTGTGCTCCGCCATTGGGAGCCCGAACCGCGTTTCTACGGACTGCGCCTCGGAGGTCACGACTATGGCCAGGGCGATGCTGTGTTCATGCCGCTGCAGTCAGCGCGTGCCGATGGCATGTCTCCGCAGGTGACACTTTCTTTTGGGCCTGAATCGACCGATGTAGCGCATCTGGAGAACGCATCGAGCATATGGCTGGGCGTATGGGTGCAGCTTTCTGGTGCGGCCGATGTTTCGGCATATCGAACGTTCCTGTCGCACTACGCGGCGCAGCAGGTATCGCTTGGGCGTTTTCAGCGGCCACGGGTGTCGCTGTCTGGATTGACGCAGTGGCTCGATGATCAAGGAGTGGTGCCTGACGATGTGCGCCTGCAGGTCGGTATGGCTTTTGGATTTTTGCTGATTTGTGTGGTCAACACGGTGGGCTTGCTGCTGGCCAAATGTTTGCGGCGCTCACGGGAGATCGGTGTGCGTCGCGCACTGGGTGCGTCGCGTGGCGCGATCTTCGCGCAATTCATGGTGGAGGCGGCCATCATCGGTGTGGCCGGCGGTGTGCTTGGGCTCGTGTTCGCCGAATTGGGGTTGTGGGGTGTTCGACAACAACCTGTTGAGTACGCCAGTCTGGCTCATCTGGATTTTGGCATGTTTGCCTTCACGTTCGCGGTCGCATTGGTCGCCAGCCTTTTTGCGGGGCTCTTGCCATCCTGGCGGGCATGTGTGGTGGCGCCTGCACCGCAATTGAAAATTGCCTGAGGTCTTAATGGAAATTCGACCGATTCTCGCCAGCTTGCGCCGCCACAGGATTCCGGCTTTCCTGATCGTGCTGGAGATTGCGCTAGCGTGTGCCGTGTTGTGCAACGCGGTGTTTATGATCGGCCAGCGCATGGCGGACATTCACATGTCCAACGCCATTGATGAGCAGAGCATCTCGGTGATCACCTTGAACGGTGCAGACCCCGACCATTCGGCCAGCGACATCCCGCGGAATCTCGCAGCATTACGCAACATTGCAGGCGTTGAGGATGTAGCCACGATCACCAGCATGCCCTTGGACACCAATGCGGCGTTGAACAGTTTTACGGCCGCCCCGAACGGGAAGAGCCAGGTCAATTCTTCCGAATATTTCCTTGGCAGCGGCGCGGAGAAGGTACTCGGCCTGCACCTGTTGCAGGGGCGCTATTTCAACGCTACGGAATATAGCGATAGCGATCTGCGTGGTTTCCAGTCCACTGGACACGTCGTACTCATTACTCAGAGCGACGCGCAAAGGTTGTGGCCTGGACAAAATCCGCTCGGCAAGCAGCTTTACAGCGGCGAGACAGGATGGACCGTGATCGGCGTGATCGATGACGTGCTTGCGCAGGAGCCTGCGTTCAACGGAGGCGACGGCAGTCACTCCAGTGTGTTCTTTCCGTTGCATCCGCGCGTCGAGTTGAATGACTACATCCTGCGCAGCAACGGGCAAGATCGGGATCGCGTCGTGCAAAAGGCTGCACAACTTCTGGGTGATCTGGAGCCGGGCGCCGTGGTCGAAGGCCGTACCTATGCGGCTATGCGCGATACATACTTCGCCAACAACCGCTCGATGGTCTGGATGCTGCTGCTGGTGTGCGTTGTCATGCTCGCTGTCACCGCGTTCGGCATCGTCGGGCTTACCAGTTTTTGGGTGGGTCAACGTCGCCGACAGATTGGCATCCGCCGTGCCGTAGGCGCTACGCGTGGCCACATCATGCATTACTTCCAAACTGAAAATTTCCTGCTCAGCACGGCCGGCGTGGTGATCGGCATGGGGCTGGCGTTTGGCATCAACCTGTATCTGATGCGTCACTACGAACTGGGGCGCATGCCGTGGTATTACTTGCCGATCGGGGCTTTCGTGTTGTGGCTGGTGGGACAGGTCGCCGTACTCGCCCCTGCGCTGCGCGCGGCAGCGGTGCCACCGGTGGTGGCGACGCGTTCGGTATGAATCCACTTTCCATCACACCTGCGAGACGATTGATGAAAACACTGCATACGATGCTGATAGGGATGTTGCTCGTTATCTCGACAGGCGCAATGGCCGGCACCAATGACACGGCGAAGCCGAATGCTGCGCCAGACAGGTCGGTGAAGATGTCCCGCGAAGAAGTAACTCGTATCATCGCCAACAGCCGTCGCATTGTTTCGCCCAACGGTGTGGAAGAGTTGCTGAAGGTGCCGATTAACGGCACCGATCAATGGCTTTCCATTCGCGGTCGTGATCGTCGTAATCCCATTTTGCTAGTGCTGCATGGCGGCCCTGCATCGCCAAGCATGCCGGCCGATTACGTGTACCAATCACCGTGGGAGGACTATTTCACTGTCGTGCAGTGGGATCAGCGCGGTTCCGGCAAAACCTACAACGCCAACACCGAAGCGCAGATGGCGCCAGGCATGACCATTGAGGGCATGACCGACGATGCTGCGAAAGTGGCGCAATACCTGCGCGAGCATTATGGCAAGCAGAAGATATTCTTGCTTGGGCATTCGTGGGGTACGGTGTTGGGTGCGCGTCTTGCGCAACAGCATCCCGACTGGTTTTACGCGTATATCGGCGTGGGCCAAGTGGTGAACGTGCGCCGCAACGAGGAAGTTGGCTACAACTTTGCGTTGCGTAGTGCCAAGGCTAGCGGAAATGCTCAGGCCATTCGTGAGCTGCAGGCTATCGCGCCCTATCCGGGTGCCACGGCATTGACTCTGCAGCGCCTCGGCGTGCGCAGTAAGTGGGAGATGTATTACGGCGGATTGACCTATGGTCGCCAGAACTACGATTTCGTTTCAGATGCCGAACAGCTCTCGCCCGACTACAGCGAAAAAGATCTCGATGCGATCGGTAAGGGCAGCGCTTTCAGCATCGGTCACCTGATGCAGCCCCTGTTGTCGGTCGACTTCGACAACGCCACGCATTTTGATTGCCCGGTGATTCTGTTCGTCGGCGCGCACGATGAGACCACGTCGCACGAATTGGCCGAGCAGTGGTTCGATAAGCTTCAGGCGCCTTCGAAGCATTTGGTGATCTTCGCGGACTCTGCACATATGGTCATGGATGAACAGCCCGGTCGATTCCTGACACACCTGGTCAACGATGCGTTGCCGCTGGCGCAAAAGGCTGGAGACACCGCTCCGGCCGAGGTCGAGCGCGACCGATGACCGCTGCAGGCCAATGCATGTCCGCCGAGGCCGGGGGCGCCTCGGCGCCCATGGTGCGGCCCGTGTGATCAATTTTCATATACGTGGGGCGGTCATCATGGCAACCTTTTGGGCTGGAGCGGCATCCATGCCTGCATGTGTAGAAAACGAATGCGCACCGTACTGATCATTGACGACAACCCGGCCGTGGGCGAGGCGCTGTCGCTGCTGCTTTCGCTGCACGACATCCGGCCATTGGTCGCGCTGACGCCCGAGGACGGCCTTGAGGTGCTGGAGCGCGAGTCGGTGGACGTCGTGATCCAGGACATGAATTTCACGGCCGACACCACCTCCGGCGAAGAGGGCGTGGATCTGTTCCGGGCCATCCGCCAGCGCCATGCCGACTTGCCGCTGATCCTGCTCACCGCCTGGACGCACCTGGAAACGGCCGTCGAGCTGGTGAAGGCCGGGGCGGCCGATTACCTGGCCAAGCCGTGGGATGACGCCAAGTTGCTGGCTACGGTCGAGAACCTGCTGGAATTGTCCGAGTCCACCCGCGAAGTGAACCGGACGCGCCAGGAGCGCCGCAAGCGCCGCGACGCGCTGCAGCGCAAATACGACCTCGATGGGCTGATCTTCGCCTCCGAAGCCATGGCGCGCACCCTGGATCTGGCCTGCCAGGTAGCCCGTTCGGATGTGCCGGTGCTGATCACCGGGCCGAACGGTGCGGGCAAGGAGCGCATTGCGGTGATCGTGCATGCCAATTCGGCCGTACGCACGGGGCCGTTCATCGCGGTCAACTGTGGCGCATTGCCGGGCGAGCTGATCGAGGCCGAACTGTTCGGCGCCGAGGCGGGTGCCTATACCGGTGCCAACAAGGCGCGCGAAGGGCGTTTCGAGCTGGCCGATGGCGGCACGCTGTTCCTGGACGAGATCGGCAACCTGCCGCTGCCCGGCCAGATGAAGCTGCTGCGCGTGCTGGAAACCGGCCAGTTCGAACGGCTGGGTTCCGGCCGCACGCGCAAGGTGAAAGTGCGCGTATTGAGTGCGACCAATGCTGATCTCAAGGCGATGATCCGCGCAGGCACGTTCCGCGAGGATCTGTATTACCGCCTCAACGTGATCGACGTGAATCTGCCGCCCTTATCCGAGCGCATCGACGACATCCTGCCGCTGGCCGAACACTTTCTGGCTGGCCGCGCCCAACTCAACGATGCGGCACGCGAGGCCCTGCTGACGTATCCATGGCCGGGCAACGTGCGCGAGTTGAAGAACGCGATCGAGCGTGCCTCGCTGCTGGCCGGCGCCGGTCCGATCACGCCCGAACAGCTCAACCTGCCGCAGCATGCGGGGGGAGCGGCGGTGGTGCGAAACCTCGACGAACCCAGTCGCGAGGTGGTGGAGTCGGCCTTGCACAAAGCCGAAGGGGTGGTAAGCCGTGCCGCGCAGTCGTTGGGCTTGTCGCGCCAGGCGCTGTATCGGCGCATGGAGCGTTACGGGCTGATCTCCCAGGCATGACCGTTCCAAGGTGCGAGCCTAAGTCCCCTCCTGCAAGCGGGGAGGGACACGGATAATCTTCCGGCAGTGGTGCACAGAAGTTGCGACGTGTAGAACACCCACATTCCCTGGGAGATCACTCATGCGTCACCGCATACACCTGAGCAGGGCCGGACGATGCGGTTAAGGTCGCTGGAAGGGCGCCTGACGATTTTGCTTGCCTTGGCCGCGCTGATGGGTGCGCTGGTCTATGTCGGCGTCACCGACTGGCCACTGCCGCAATTCATCGCGTGGTTCGACGATGCCTTCAAACAAAGCGTCAAGCAGCCTGACCGCAGCGAGGCGATCGTCATTTGCGTGGTGGTGTTGCTGCCATTGTCGTGGTGGCTCGGGCATCTCGTCATGGAGCCGGTCAAGCGACTGCTGCGTGCGCTTGAGGGCGCGGTTGCCAGTTATCGCGATGGCGATTTCAGTATTTCCATCGCGATCAATCGCCGCGACGAGCTGGGCGATCTCATCCGCGTACACAACGAACTGGGTCAGACGCTGCGCGAACAACGCCAGAATCTGGCACAACGCGAACTATTGTTGGATACCGTAGTTCAGAACACGCCGGTAGCACTCGTGCTGACCGATGCGGTCGGGCGCGTGGCATACGCCAACATCGCAGCCAGGCATTTATTCAATGAAGGGCGCAGCCTCAATGGGCTGCATTTCTCGACCTTGATCGAAGATGCGCCCGAAGCATTGCGCAAGGCCACCGAAGGTACGGAAGATGCGCTCTTCAGTGTGGACATGGATGGCAGCGAAGAAACCTTCCATCTCTCGCAACGTGCATTCCGCCTGCAAGGTCGACCGCATCGCTTGCAACTGTTCCGGCGCATGACGCGCGAACTGTCGCGGCAGGAAGTGGCGGCATGGAAACGTGTGATTCGCGTGGTCAGTCACGAATTGAACAATTCGCTGGCGCCGATTTCGTCGCTCTCGCATTCCGGCGCCGAGCTGGCGCGTCGCGGCGATGTGCAGCGCTTGCCCGGCGTATTCGCCACGATTGGTGAGCGTGCGCGTCATCTGCATGGCTTCATCGACGGCTATGCGCGTTTCGCCAAGTTGCCGGCGCCGCGCCTGGTGACGGTGGAGTGGAAACCCTTTTTGGATGCGCTCGCCTTGCATTGCCGATTCCAGTTGCAGGGTAGCGTGCCGTCGCAACCGGGCTTGTTCGACACCGTGCAGATCGAACAGGTGCTGATCAATCTGGTCAAAAACGCGCACGAATCGGGTAGCGCACCCGAAGGCGTCACCTTGGCGTTGTCCATGGTCGGGCATGAGCTGCGCATTGAAGTGGGCGACCGCGGCCCAGGCATGAGCGAGGCCGTACTGGCGCAAGCGCTGCTGCCGTTCTACTCCACTAAACGTTCCGGTACCGGTTTGGGCCTGGCACTCGCACGCGAAATCAGCGAGGCACACGGTGGCCGTATTGCGCTGGCCAATCGCGAGGACGGTGGTTTGCGCGTCACCCTGGTCTTGCCTCAGGTCGCGGCCTCAAGTTAACCGCGTCACCGGCGCGACTCCTCAGCTGCCCTATACTCGGACAGTCAAAAGGGAGGGGTTGCCATGGGAAGTGTCGTTGCACTGATCATTATCGTGCTGGTGTTCGTCGTGCTGGCCAAGCTGGTGCGTGTGGTGCCGCAGGGGTACGAATGGACGGTTGAACGTTTCGGCAAATACATCTGCACGCTGTCGCCCGGCCTGCACTTTCTTATTCCCATCATGTACGGCATCGGCCGCAAGATGAACATGATGGAGCAGGTGCTCGATGTGCCGAGCCAAGATGTGATCACCAAGGACAACGCCGTCGTGCGCGTCGATGGCGTGGTGTTTTATCAGGTGCTGGACGCCGCCAAGGCCGCGTATGAGGTGGCGAACCTGCAACAGGCTGCGCTCGCTTTGGTCATGACCAACAT
>CAJCJD010000125.1 GCA_903970555.1 Vulcanimicrobiota bacterium | reverse complement strand
ATCAGGCATTGCCGATCGAGGATTACGCCATGATCGGCGACCGGCTGACCGCGGCGTTGGTGGGACGGAACGGATCGATCGACTGGCTGTGCCTGCCGCGCTTCGACAGCCCCGCCTGTTTCGCGGCGCTGGTGGGGCGGCGGGATAACGGGTTCTGGCAAATCGCGCCGAAGGACGAGGCACGGGTCACGCGGGCCTATCGCGACGGCACCATGGTGCTGGAGACGAATTTCGAAACGCCGCAAGGCGCGGTGGTAATCATCGATTTCATGGTGCCGGGGCAAATCTCGTCGCATCTGTTCCGCATCGTGCGGGGGCTGCGCGGGACGGTGCACATGGATATGCGCATGGCGATGCGCTTCGACTACGGCACGTCGATCCCGTGGGTGACCAGGTTGGATGGCGAACCCGGGCTGGTGGCGATTGCCGGGCCCGATTTGGTGGCATTCCGCACCAGCGTAAAAACGCATGGGCGCGACCTGACGACAGTCGCGGAATTCCGCGTGCATGCGGGCGAGGATGTGACGTTCAGGCTGAGCCATGGCGCATCGCATCTGCCGGTGCCGGTGGCGATGGACGCGGCCGAGGCGCTGGCCCTGACGGAAACCTATTGGCGCGATTTCGCGGATCGCAGCGCCTATCAGGCGCCGGCGGGGCACGCGCGCTGGAAACCGGCGGTGGACCGGTCGCTGCTGGTGCTGAAGGCGCTGACCTATGCGCCCACGGGCGGCATCGTGGCAGCGCCCACCACCAGCCTTCCGGAATCCCTGGGTGGCGCGCGCAACTGGGATTACCGGTTTTGCTGGCTGCGCGATGCGACGCTGGTGCTGTTCGCGCTGATGGGGGCCGGGTATACGGAGGAAGCAGGGCAGTGGCGCGACTGGCTGCAGCGCACGATCGCCGGCAGTGCGGCGCAATTGCAGATCATGTACGGGCTGCATGGCGAGCGCCGGCTGGATGAATGGGAAGCGCCGTGGCTGGACGGCTACCAGGGCGCCAAGCCGGTGCGCATCGGCAATGCCGCTTCCGGCCAGGTGCAATTGGATGTGTATGGCGAAGTGCTGGAATGCCTGCACCAGGCGCGGCATCGCGGCCTGCGGCCGCCGCCGCATGGCTGGGCGCTGCAGCGCGGCATCGTGGAACATCTGCTGACGATTTGGGACGCGCCGGATGAGGGTATGTGGGAAGTGCGTGGCGCGGCGCGCCATTTTACCTTCAGCAAGGTGATGGCGTGGGTCGCCGTGGACCGCATGGTGAAGGACGCGTCGCGGTATCATCTATCGGGCGATGTGGCAGCCTGGCGTGTCGTGCGGGACAGGATACGGGCGGACATCATGACGAAGGGATTCGACTCCGAGCGGAATACCTTCGTGCAAAGCTTCGGCATGCCCGAACTGGATGCGAATTTGCTGCTGATTCCGACAACGGGCTTTCTGCCGGCAACGGACCCGCGCATGGTGGGCACGGTGGCGGCGATCGAGCGCGAATTGCTGGTGGACGGATTCGTGCTGCGCTACCAGACGATGGCGCTGGATGGCGGCACCACGTTGGATGGGCTGGCGCCGGGCGAGGGCGCGTTTCTGGCCTGCACCTTCTGGCTCGCGGATGTCTACGCCTTGCAAGGGCGGGTGCGTGAGGCGGAGGCGATGTTCGAACGGCTGCTGGATTTGCGCAACGATGTCGGGTTGCTGGCAGAGGAGTATGATTCCTTGACGAAACGGCAAGTGGGGAATTTCCCGCAGGCGTTCTCGCACGTGGCGCTGGTGCGAACGGCGATGACGTTGAGTGGATTGAGCGCGCGGTAGGCGAACGCAAGGCAAGGCATAGGCCTCGCCGCACGATTTGTCCAAAACTGCACGCGAAGCCAAATTAAGGAATTTGTAGAGGCGGCACGCGGCTTCGAGGAAATCTTATGCAATGCGTTACCCATTGAACTGCTCTAGCCAGCTGAATTTCCGAAGGTCTTGACTTTTACAGTCGCCTCGCGCCTGGTGGCTCGATCTCAGCAAAAGCTAACACAACTTTCTTCAACGGTGTTCATGATGCTCGTTCGCCGTTTGCTGGTAACAATATTGGCCCTGTCGAGCGTGTCATACAACGCCGCAAGCGCAACCCCGCAGACCAATTCCGCGTCGTCTGCGGATCACCTGCCAGTCGCAAGCACAGGCGCTTGGCGGCCGCCCTCAGGATCGAACCAAGTGCCGATCTGGCCCGGTAACGCTCCCGATGGCACTTTCAGGCCTCAACCGCCGGAAAGCTTGCAAAGCTACGACGATGCCGGTGTTGCTGGCGGTAAGTCGGAAGTCGTCTTGAACATAGCGGTTCCGACAATGACGATCATGGCAACCAAGGCGCGCAACACGGGTACGGCCGTGATCGTGTTTCCCGGCGGCGGCTTTCAAGAGCTCTATATGGGGGTCGAAGGCACAGAAATTTGCGAGTGGCTAACGAGTAAAGGGGTGACGTGCATCGTCTTGAAATATCGCGTCCCAGGCAGCGACGACTTTTGGGACAATAAGCTACAACGCCAGATCACTCCCAAGATTCCGCGTGCGTTGCAGGATGCGCAGCGCACAATTCGACTGGTGCGATCCAAGGCGAAAGAACTTGGCATCGACCCTCATCGCATCGGCGTTCTCGGTATGTCGGCAGGTGGCTATCTTGTCGCGCAGACCAGCAACATTTTGACCGCCACCTATCCCCCGGTCGATGCCGTCGACAAGGT
>CAJCJD010000124.1 GCA_903970555.1 Vulcanimicrobiota bacterium | reverse complement strand
TGGCGGGAATCGGCGCGGTGGTGTACCAAGCGGGATCCTGAGAATGGGTGGCGTGCCCCTGTATCGTCGCGAGGATCGTCAAGCCGTTCTCGATTGCGATCGAGCGCCGAGTCAGGATCAGTGCCGCCGCACCATCCGCGTTGGCCGAAGCGCTCGCCGCTGTAATGGTGCCATCTGCACGAAACGCGGGTTTGAGCAGAGGAATCTTGTCCAACGACACTTTCTGCGGATGCTCGTCGTTCTCAAAGAGTGAGACGCCCTGCTTCGCTTTCAATTCCACGGGCACGATTTCGTCGCGGAATGCTCCGTCACTTATCGCATTCTGCGCACGCCTCAGCGTCTCAGTGGCCCACTCATCCTGATCCGCTCGATTAAAGCCATAGGATTTGGCCGCGACTTCGCCGAAATCGCCCATGGGGCGGCCCGATTCATACGCATCCTCCAAACCGTCCCGCATCATGTGATCGATGATTTGATCGTGCCCGACGCGATAGCCACTACGGGCTTTGCTAAGCAAATAAGGCGCGCCCGACATGGATTCCATGCCGCCGGCAACGACAAGATTGGCGGAGCCCGCGCGAATAAGATCGTGACCAAGCATGACTGCCTTCATGCCGGAGCCGCAGACTTTATTGATGGTAGTTGCACCCACGGCATCGGGCAGGCCTGCACCGCGCGCGGCTTGGCGCGCTGGTGCTTGTCCCTGCCCGGCTGGCAGCACGCAGCCCATCAACACTTCGTCAACCAGTTCAGGCGCTACGCCCGCTCGCGCCAAGGCGCCGCCGATGGCGACAGAACCCAGCGCATGGCCGGACTGATCGATAAGTGCTCCGAGGAAGCGTCCAAGGGGCGTGCGCACGGCGGCGACGATAACGACAGGATCAATATTGCTCATGAGTTTTCCAAAGAGTTGGCACGTTTCTGATTCGCTGAGCGAATTGGCATTGCGTCTCCGCAAGCAGGGTTCGCCGGACAATAAGAAGACTAGGCATCCGCACTTTTGCGATCGCCGGGGCATTTGGCCAAAATAATATTATGATCGTAATGTAATCGTAAAACGAATGATCGATAGGCAAACAGCCGAAAACAACACCGGCGCTTACCTCAGTATCCTGCGGCGGATGTGACTAAGGATGCAGGTAAAGGCTGCGCGCAGACTGCATTACCGTTATTGCGGTTGTGACGGGTTGCCGCGCCGCCAGATCATCCGGCGCACGAGCATGGCGATAACAAGCACCGCCACAAATGTGCCATAACCGTAAAGGGCCGGAGCGACCTGCTTCCAAATGCCTCCGCTCTCGGGTCCCAGCGCGCCTACCGTTTTGACCACCACAGAACTGAAAGCAAGTAACGCGGACCATATCGAAACAATCGCAGCGACAGTAACGGCCAGCGCATCGAAGATACGTTGCGCGGCGCTCCGGGCAGGCCTTTTGTGCAATGCCAAGTACGCCCATGCAAGGACAATCAGCCAGGGCGCCAGAAGCATCAGCGATAGATAACGCATCGATAACGTACCTTTTGAGCAATACATTTACGCTACGCAACATGCATGGCTGACGCAAGGCCAGTGAGCCCCGCTTTAGCTTTTCGACTATTGCGCGGGGATCAATTTGCGCCTGTGCCAATCGCCCCCATATGTGGTGTGGCCACATAGGAAGGAGTTCATCCCATGAGTGATCCGCGCTCTACAACACCACCCATCAAACATTACGAAGTCACCCACACGGATGCCGAATGGCGCCGGTTGCTAACCGCCGAGCAATACGACGTATTGCGGGGGCATGGCACGGAACGCCCGGGCAGCTGCGCACTGCTCCATGAAGAACGAACAGGGGCATTCGTGTGCGCAGGTTGCGGTCAACGACTATTCACCTCTGAAACCAAATTCGAGAGTGGCACCGGGTGGCCGAGTTTCGATACGCCGGTCGCTGGCTCGATCGAAACAATGGATGATGACAGTTACAACATGCATCGTACCGAGGTCCAATGCAGCCGCTGCGGCGGTCATCTTGGACACGTATTTCCCGATGGGCCACCGCCGACCGGTCTGCGCTATTGCATGAACGGCGTGGCGATGAACTTTGTTCCGGACTGAATCGCTTTGCCGATTGGTTGGCTGACGTGCCCGAAGCAACACACGCCTCCAAGCGCCAACCTAATCAGGGCATGTTTATGGCTGCTCGCGCAGTATCTTTATGACCTGCGCGATGGCCTCGTCATTCTCATAGACCTTGTGGCCGGAAGTGACGATGGTCGTAGATTCGGCACCAGGAAGAATCGCACTTGTCAGAGGCACTACGCCATCACCAGTTTCGTCGGCGCCGGGTAGCTTTCCGGCGATAGTAAAGTAGCGAACACCTTTGACTGGCATCAGCGACTCTTCGGCGTGGCTGACGGGTTGGTTCATGCTCAACGTGCTGATGCTGCTGAGGCCCTCCTTACGATAAAAACTCAGTAAGGCAGGTCGAAGCGTCGAATCATTTGCGGCCACAATATGCCGAAGTGCATCCATCTCCGGACCGCGCGGCATCACAATGTGGATGGCCAGATGGCCGATGAAATCGTCAGAAAGCGGACTGCCGAAATGCGGCGCTGCTAGAAAAATCGCCTTTTTAATGCCGGGATAGGGTGTAAAGAAGAAAATTTTGTGGCTCAAGGCCAG
Organism: Vulcanimicrobiota bacterium; assembly: GCA_903970555.1. Classification (GTDB taxonomy): domain Bacteria; phylum Pseudomonadota; class Gammaproteobacteria; order Xanthomonadales; family Rhodanobacteraceae; genus Dyella_B. Next base: position 29,821 of record CAJCJD010000124.1, on the reverse strand, counting down.
ATCGCTTGCACTGCCACGTGTCTGATCGAAGGGTACGGTGCTGACCGCGTCCCAAATCACGTTGTCGCTGTTGGTGGTCAACAGGCGCGCAACCACACCGCCCATGCTGTGTCCGATCAGCACTACGCCCTGCCGTGATGGATCTTTTCCATCCGGATCGATAAGTGCCCACGCGCTGTCGAGAAATTCTTGCACGCGCAGCCGATTGACCAGCAAAGGAGCATTCGTCTGGTAGACCACTTGCCACACTTGGTAACGCGCGCGGAGATCCGGCGAATTGAAAATCTGATTTGTAAGACGCGCCCAAACCAGCGGGCTCGCGCCGAGACCGTGAATCATCACAATCGGCGTTTTATGTGGGTCATAGTCTTCCAGTAGATAAACACCCTGACGTAAACCGATCTGCTTGCCGCCGATCAGGTTCCACCAGGCCAGGTGTTTGAGACGCGATGAATCAAACAACATCGCAAAAGGGGCGGTTACGTCGGCCGTCAAGGGATAGGTGTAAGAGCCTATAGTGACGACCGGATGCATCACGGGATCACTCAACACCAGACTTAGATGGCCATCCTTGTCTGCTTGGATCCAGGCTGTTGCAGGCCGAAATATGCCTTCCGATGGATACAGGCTGCAAACCGGACGATCGCCGCAACGCGGTGTCGAGGCCACCAGTGCGACACCTAATCCGGTGGTAACTGCGCGAGCGCCCATTGATGCAGGCACTTCTACATCGTCCGCATGGATCAATTGAACTGGGCCAACCAATGTGGGTGATATGCCGTGCAAATCGACCGTGAGCGGCACATCGGCAATATGTATCGTCGTCGATGTCCAACGAAGGCTTTCATCACTCAGTATGAAACCCAAGAATTTGTTCGTGCATGTAGTGCTTAGCGAAATCGCTTCGCTACCTCGGTCTTTGTCACGCGTGTCGGCAGCGAGGTAGGCCGTGGCGGCACAGTGCAGCCACGCGCGGGCCGACCATTCTGGGCGAGGCTCGTTGGCGGCCTCTCTGGCAAAGTCCTTCGCGGCTGTCAGATTAACTTGTGACGCCGCTTCGGCAACATGACGTTTGACTGGCACATTGCACGCAGTCAGCAGGCACAACCCGGCCATGGCAAGGAAGCGACAAACCCAAATAATGAAGTGATGGTTGCGCACAGCGGCCAGTCCCCGAACGTTATAGACAACGCTTCATGGTGAGCCGTAACCGCGTCATCTTCTCACGTTAAAGCGCCTGTTCAAGTGCGACGGGCGTCAGAACGGGTCTATTCCCTGGATCAGTCGCTTCGCTAAGCGTGGTTGCCCAAGCTGCTCCAACCACCATTCCAGCGCCCTACCCTGATGATCGCTGCGCCATGCCACATACAGTATGTTCGGCTCGCGTGGCTCGGCAACGCGTTTTTCTACCAGTTCGCCGCGTGAGAGTAGCGATGCGACGCGATGTCGAGGTAGCCAGCCGACGCCAAGACTATCGCGTTGCGACAGGATCTTGGCGCGCATGCTTGGAACAGCCAGGGTGGCCTGACCGCTCAGCAATCCATAGCCGCGACCCTCGATGCTTCGCGACGAGTCGGCAACGACAATGGCGCGATAAGACGCCAATTGTTCCTGTTGCAAAGGCCCTTTTGCTTTAGCCAAGGGATGGCGCGGCGAGACAGCAAAAATCCATTCCATGGCACCCAATTCAAACCAGCGCAGCTTCGGCATGGCAGGCGGCTCATTCGTAGCCCCTACGATGAGATCTACGCGACCGTCACGCAGTGCCTCCCATGTTCCGTTCAACACTTCGTGGGTGATGCGTAGAGTCACACCGGATTGCAGGGCGTCGAAAGAGCGAATCAGCGGCAGCAGTGTTTCGTATTCCAGAATTTCGTCGCTCACCATCCAAAGCCGGTCTTCCCAGCCACCGGCCACTTGCTTCACCCGTCGCGTGAGGCGCGAAACGTCCAGCATCAAGCGTGCCGCCTCTTGGGCTAGCAAGTGGCCGGCCGGCGTTAATTGCAGGCGATAGCGGCGGCGATCGAACAGCAGCGCATCGAATCGCGCTTCAAGCTGGCGCGCGGCATGCGAAACGGTCGATGGCGCCTTACCTAGAAGGGCCGCCGCGCGCGTAAGGCTTCCGCTCACGCGGATGGCTTCCAGCAAGGCCAATTCGTCTTCGGACAACATGTTCGATCCTTTCGAACGAGTGCGTCGAAACAATGGTACGGCAAGATAGCGTCACACGCTCAAGATGACGTCCATCCCAACCACCCCGACCTTATCGGAGCACATCATGAACCGTTTTACCGACAAAACCGTACTCGTTACCGGTGGCAACAGCGGCATTGGCCTGGCTGCCGCCAAGGCCTATGCCGCCGAAGGTGCGCGCGTCATCATTACCGGGCGCGACATCGGAACGCTGGATCAAGCCAAGGCCGCGCTAGGCGCGCAGGCGATTGCTTTGCGCAATGACGCGGGGTCCGTTGCAGGCGCCAGGCAATTGGCCGATGAACTGGTGAACCGCGGCATTAAGCTCGACGCGATCTTCATCAACGCAGGCGTCGCCAAGTTCGCGCCCTTCACGGACGTCAACGAAGCGCTATGGGATCAAAGCTTCGATATCAATGTCAAAGGCGCTTATTTCCAGATCCAGGCACTGCTTTCCCGCCTGAATGATGGTGCGGCGATCGTGATCAATGGCTCGATCAATGCGCACATTGGAATGCCGGGATCGTCGGTTTACGCGGCAAGCAAAGCAGCGCTAATTTCGCTCGCCAAGACGTTGTCGGCCGAATTGCTGCCACGGGGTGTACGCGTGAATGTCGTAAGCCCAGGCCCGATCAGCACGCCGCTTTACGGCAAGCTCGGCATGGACACTGCAACGCTGGAGGCTACAGCTGCGCATATTCAGGCACAGGTTCCGCTGGGGCGCTTTGGTACGGCTGAAGAGCTCGCCACGACCATCCTGCATCTCTCCGCGCGGGAGTCCGCGTTCATCGTCGGTAGCGAAATCATCGTCGATGGTGGGATGAGCCAGCTCTAATCCACCGGCGCGCTGCCCCTTGCTCGGGGCGGGTGCCACCAAGCTCGTGGCTATCGGTGATTGAATCCTCCAATTCAGCCACCAAGTTTGCGGCGTAGCATTCGAACAAATACCCCTCTAAACGTGGCAGGAGCATGTCATGCAAATCAATCTAAAGAATCGCCGGGCGATCGTTACGGGTTCCACCGCCGGCATTGGCCTGGCGATCGCGACAGGTCTTGCTGCAGCGGGCGCCCAGGTTGTCGTCACCGGCCGTACGCAGGAGCGTGTCGATGAGGCACTTACCATCATCACCAAGAACGTGAACGCCGCCAACCTCAAAGGCGTGGCCGGTGACCTTGGTTCTCGCAAAGGCGCCGAGCACCTGATGGCACAAATACCCGATGCCGACATATTGGTGAACAACCTTGGCATCTTCGAGCCGAAGGCGTTCTTCGATATCCCCGATGAAGACTGGCAACGCTTCTTTGAAGTGAACGTGATGAGCGGCATTCGCCTCTCCCGCCATTACGCGCAGGGTATGGCCAAGCGCGGCTGGGGACGCATCCAGTTCATTTCGAGCGAATCAGGCGTGCAGATTCCGCCCGAGATGGTTCACTACGGTATGACCAAGACGGCACAGCTTGCGGTATCGCGAGGTCTCGCCGAAACCCTGGCGGGTACCGGTGTTACCGTGAATGCCGTGCTGCCTGGCCCCACTCGTTCGGAAGGTGTCGGCGACTTCTTTGCCAAGATCGCCGCCGAGCAAGGTGTTTCACAGGATCAGGTGGAACGCGACTTCATCGCCACGCACCGTCCCTCCTCCCTGATCAAACGCCTGGCCACGGTCGATGAAGTGGCTAATCTGTGCGTCTATCTGGCGTCCGAGCAGGCGTCGGCCACCACAGGTGCGGCCGTGCGAGTGGATGGCGGTGTAGTGCGATCTATCGTCTGAGGATCAAACGCCCATCCATGGAACGAAGGCAATCAAGTCCGGAGCGGATCAATGAATTGCCTTCGTTTCCACGTCTTCGGAGGCGCTGAGTGCAGCCGCACATCTACTGGATCAAAATTTCATCGGCAAACAACCAGATGTCCGTCGCGCCGCGCGGAAATGCTGTTGGCAGTGACTGGTTCCTGTCAGCAGCAATGCGAACATAGCGGGCGACGATGGGTTTCGTCGAAGTGAAAATGATCCGCTGCACGCGTTGCAGCGATGACGACAGGTCAACCGTCGGCGCATCGGTGTAGAGCTGTGTCCAATGCTTCCCATCCGAGGAGACGGAAAACACCACCTGTTTTGGCAGCAGGATTCGCGATTCCGGCGCCGAGAGGAAGCCAATACTGATGCCGTGCAAAGTTGTGTCGCGCTGCAGATCCACTGTAGCGTCGAGATTGCTGTCAAGCCACGCGGCCCAACGGCCATCGTGGAAGTCGACATTGCCGATGACACCATCTAGCAGAACGCTGCCGGGCGCATAGCTGGAAGACGGCGGTTGCGCAAAAGTGATCGACTGTCCCAATGCGAGATTGTCGGTCAACGTGATGCTGGTGGCGTTGTCGTAACGCAGACCTTTGCGAAACGGCATGATGTTAACCGTGCCGGCTTGTTTCAGATCCACCGAGTCATCGAACGTAGGTGAATGCTCGGTCGGCTCGGTACCGTCAGTGGTATAGCGGTTTTGCAGATCGTCAAAACCGCGCTTCGCGTGCAACTGCCAACCGTCGCGGCTTGCATTCACTGTGACTGAATAGTTGACGACCGGACGATCCTCGGGGCCATAGGCGACCTGTTGCGCATCGAGCCAGGGATATTGCGCGTGCAAGCGCTGCTGGAAGTCGGCATAGGCGGTATCGTCGTGAGCGTTGCTTCGCCACAGGTTTTCAGCGAAAGCCAGCAAGCGCGGATACATCTTCGATTCGGCATTGAATGGATTGGCTCGTTCACTCCACAACGGCGCTTCCGCGCCTAGAATTTGTGCGCGGTGCGCGGTGATGACCGAGTCATCTTCAGGTGTCGTCGAGTGCGTGATGTCCGTGCGATAGATGTCCCGTACCGTCAACTTGTCGAGCGGCGCATCGATGTAAAACGGGCCTGCGATGATGATGCGGTTGCCATTCTCCAACGCTTTGCGTGCTTCATCGTCACCGCGCCAGATCTCGATGATCGCGTTCTTGTCCGCGCCACCTTCGAGAATTTCGTCCCAGCCGATCAAGGTTTTGTCCTTGCTGGTCAGATAACCTTGAATGTGCTTGATGAAATAGCTTTGCAGCCCTTCTTCATCTTTGAGACCTTGATCGTGCATCAATGCCTGACAGGATAGGCAATCTTTCCAGCGATCCTTTGGCGTTTCATCGCCACCTATATGCACATAGGGCGATGGGAACAGCGTCATCACCTCATCTAGCACGTTTTGCAAAAAGGTGAAGGTTCCCTTGTCGCCAACGCAGTCAATGTCCTTGAAGACGCCCCATGTTGTCGGCACAGGCAGTGGCTGCTTCGTACACGAAAGTTCGGGATAGGACGACAAGGCCGCCACGCTGTGGCCAGGCATTTCAATCTCTGGAATTACTGCAATATTGCGCTGCCGCGCGTATTCAACGATGTCGCGCGCATCTGCCTGAGTGTAGAAACCGCCATAGCGGCTGCCGTCGGCTTCGGTGCGCCACGCGCCAACGCTGGTGAGCTTGGGATAACGGTTGATCTGCAGACGCCAACCCTGGTCTTCGGTGAGATGCCAGTGAAAGGTGTTGATCTTGTAATAGCTCAGCAGGTTGAGCTGCTTCTTGATAAAGGACACCGGATAGAAATGCCGGCCCACGTCGAGCATGAAACCGCGATAGGCAAAAGCCGGGGCGTCCTCGATCTGAACTGCAGGAATCGCTGCTGATGCGCCATGTTCGAGCGGCAGCAGCTGACGCAGGGTTTGCACACCCCAGAACAACCCCTTGTCGGTCGACGCCTGGATGATCACACCACGCGGCGTAACAGAAAGCCGGTAGGCCTCATCGCCTTTCACAGAGGGATCGATCGCCAGCGCGATGCCGTGCGCATGCACACTTTCGGAAAGCCTGATGCCGGTCTGATCGCGGATCGCATCACGCAAAAAGGAGACGATTTCGCGCGCCCGCGCATCGCCCGGAGCGTCAATACCGGTGCTGGCATCGAGTTGATAACTGCCCTGGCCCGCTTCGATATGTTGCGGTTCCGGGATGATCGAGATCTCGGCGGACGCACAAAAGCTTGTTATCAGGACTGATGCACCCAAGCAGCAAGCAAGCAACGATTTCAACATTCTCAAAACTCCATCTTTTCAAACATACCGCTCAAAGCAAACGAGCCCGGCTTTTGGCCGGGCTCGTTTGGATTGCTTACGTCAGTCGAGCTTGTAGTCAAACGACAGGAACAACTCACGACCGTTGTATTCATCACCGGTCTGCCCCGTCGTGACGAACTCGAAGCCACCTGCGTAGTACGGGATCCCCGCGACCTTGTTGAAGATGTTTTTCACCGTAAAGGTCATCTTCACATCCTTGTTGAGCTGCCAACCGACCGAGCTGTTCCAGGTGATCCACACAGGCACGTGGCCGTTGTAGACCACGCAGTCGGTGTCGCCCAGGCTCGGCTGGATGCCGTTGGGGAGCGTTTCGCAACCACCGTAGCCAGGCGCGCGCAACGTGCCGTCGCGCTGACCCGACAGCGATACGTTCCAGTCTCCCTTGGTCCAGTCGCCGATCCACGAGACCCTGCTGGCCACTTGGTTATAGCGCGTGTTGAGCAGCGGGTCGGAAGCCAGCACACGCTCCTTGTACGACAGGTTATCGGTGTAGTTGATGTTGGCGCGGAAGTTGCCGTAGTCGGTGGCTTTCTTGTAGTCCAGCGAAGCATCGATACCGCTTACGTACAGCGAAGCCTCGTTGATCGGGCCGGAATGCACCGAGATGATTTGGCCAGCGGCATTACGCTGAACCATGTTGATCACCATGTTGCAATACGCCGAACCCGGCACGTGCGTGGTGTACGTCTGCAAACCGCTCGTACCGTTCGCCTGCAAGCCTGTAAGGCAGCCGGCCTCGTCCGTCAGCACGGTCGTGTTGCTGAGGTACTGGATGGAGTTATCCACACCCATGTGCCAATAGTCGGCAGACACCGACAAGCCATCCACGCCCGGAACCTGCCACACGAAACCGTAGGTCCAGGAATGGCCCGTCTGCGGCAACAGCAAGCGGCTGCCACCCGTGTACAGGGTGTAGTACTGCGAGGTGGGACGCTGCACCAGCGAGCACCATGTGCTGTTGGTCTGACCGCCCTTAATGGCGTTGATACACTGCAAGGGGTCGACGTAATCACCCACTGGCGTGGTGGAGCCGGTCTGGTAGATCGCTTGCATGTCCGGCGCCTTGAAGTTGGTGCCGTAGGTGCCGCGGAGCAACAGACTCTCGATGGGACGCCACTCGATGCCGGTGCCCCAGGTACGGGCTATGTCGGCGCTGCTGGCATCGTTGTACTTGTCCAGGCGACCAGAGATGGTCCAGGTCAACGTATCCAGGATCGGCACGCGGAACTCGGTGCCCAGCGAGTAGCGCTGGCGGGTGCCGCCACCGGTGTTGTATTCGTCAAACGGATTCTGGAACGTCTCCGAGTTGGCTTCGCGCGGATCCGGCGAGAGTAGGAAGCCGTTATGCGCAGCTTCGAGCACCGCCGCCCAACCCACAGGCTGGTCGTCCACCCATGGGAACTTGAACAGTTCGCCATTGAGGCGCAGCTGCGCCTGGTCCAGCCACGAGGACGAGGTGTTCTCGCCACTGACCGCGAACTGACTGTATTGCTGCGGCGTGATGGGGTTCCACCACTGCTGCCAGTTCATGGCGTAAATGGGCAAGCCTGCGCCAGTGGTGCCCAACTGCTTGCCGAGGAAGAAGTTGTTCATCGCCGCGATGTCGATGCCCGTGAAGTCCTCGCGCACGGTGTACTTCTGAGAGTCGAGGTTCAAGTCCCAGTTGACATCGCCATCGAGCACGGTACCGCGCAGTCCGACTTGCAGGTTCCAGTTCTGCTCACGATCGTGGGTGTTGGCCGATGTGCCCATTTCCTGTGCGGTCAACTGGCGTATGGCCTGATTGATGACCTGCCCCGTGCTCTGGTCGTAGAACTGACCGCTGGCGAATACGGGCAACTGGGTGTTGGAGATGCCCACGGTGTCATACAGGGCTGCCGAGCCGTAGAGCTGCAAGCCGTTCTTGAAGTCGTACTCGCCGGCGACATAACCACTGTTGTTGCGGCTGCCCGGTGTCAGTACCCAGTCTTTGAACAGGGCTGGCTGCGAGCAGTAGTAACCATTGTCGGTGACGCCGGTAATTTGGTTGCCGCTGGTCGTGACACTGTGCGAGTTACTCAACTGGGAGTTGGTGAACTTCGAGCAGGTGCCCGCCGGCGGCGTGATGTACTGGCCCGAAGCGTTCTGAGCCGAAAGGGCGATGGCGCCGGCCGAATCGTATTGGTAACCGAACATGCGATCGGCCGGTCCCCACGCGCCGTACCCAGCATCGGACACCGAGTCCTGATAGGGACGATCACTACCCCACAACGCCGTGCGGTTGGACTTCTCCGCGTTATAGATGATGTGCCAGTTCTCGCCGGACTTGCCACCGAAGAAGTTGATGTCGCCATACGCGCGGCCGCCGCGCGTGGCGCCGCCACCGGTTACCTGCAGCTCGTCACCCTGATAGTTCTTTTTCAGGATCACGTTGACCACGCCCGCAATCGCGTCCGAGCCGTAAATCGACGAGGCGCCGGAGGCCAGGATCTCGACATGGTCAATCATGCCGGTGGGCAGGTTGTTGTAGTTCTGGAAGTTGCTCTGAGCATTCAACGGCTGCGGGTAATCCACCACGCGATGCCCGTCGATCATCAGCAGGCTGAAGCCGGCACCCAGGTTGCGCAGGTTGACCGAGCGCGCATTCACCGAGGTGGAACCCCAACTGGCTGGGTCCTGCGTCTGGCCCATTTGCGGCAGCGAATCCAGGAATTCGTACAGCGTGGTGAAACCCTGCTGCTTGATCTGCTCACCGGTGATGGTAACCACAGGAGCCGGTCCTTCGATTTCCACACGCGGGATCATCGAACCGGTGACCGTGACTGCCTGTAGTTGTTTCGCTTCGCTTTTCTGGTCGGCCGGCTGCGCACTGGGCGAAGTGCTCTGTTGCGTAGCCTGTTGGTCACTTGAAGATGTTGTGGATGTTTGTGCAAAAGCATGCGGCGCGAACAGCGCCAAAGCCATGGAACTGGCCAGTACGCAACGGCGTACGCGGATAGTGCTCATGTTTCTCCCCTCCCGGTGAAGTTCAAGTTTCTCTTGCCGCTTCCGACCCCCTAGTCATCAGTCGAAATCGGCGTTTTTGTTTGCTTAACTCTGATCGCGCTGAAAGCGGACCGGCATTGCTCTTTCTGTTGCGTGTAACAGCGATTTATACATTGGGTTTGCCCACCTCCCTCGCCGCTGGCGCGACATGATCTTTCATTTCTATTCGATAGACATAGGCGCGCACACCAACAGGTTGCGTAGGCAGATCGAGATGCAAACCATCAGCTTGCTGATCGAATGTCACCGCCTTACCCGTTGCCAGCAAAGTCACCGACGTCACATTCATGCTCGGCGTGATCGAGCGGATCAGCGCATGACTTGTCGTCGGCCAAGCCATTTCTATGGCGTAAAGACGTCCATTTTTGGTGGTGAAACGGAAATCTTCCTCGGTGTAAGGCTTGGTTTTGGTGTCTTGCATGGTGCCGGCGGCAACTTGTGTGGGGCCTTCGCCGAATCGCTGCCACGGGCGCGTCCCATAGATCGCTTCTCCGTTGGCTTTCAGCCACTGCCCGATCGCCAGCAGGATGTGCTGCGCCTGTTCCGGAATGGTGCCATCGGCTTTGGGACCGATGTTCAACAGCAGATTGCCGTTCTTGCTCACCACATCGGCGAGCAGTTGCACGATTTCATCCGGTGACTTGTAGGTATCGCCTTCGGCATATCCCCACGAGTCAGGACTGATGGAGGTCTCGGTCTGCCATGGTTGCGGGCGAATATCCGCCGCCTGTCCGCGCTCGATATTCAACGTACCAGTACCGGGACGCATGTCATCGAGTTTGTAGTTGAGCACAACGCCTTGCGCGCGCGTTGCCGCCTGGTTGTAGTAGAACGAAGCGAACTCGGCCAATGCATTGCGGAAACGTGGCTGACCGACCCACCAATCGAAGTACATCAGATCGGGGTGGTAGTCCTGCACGATTTCAGACGAACGTGCGAGCCAGTCGTTGAGATAAGCGTCGGAAACAAAAGTCCAATCGACATCCTGGCCGTCTTCGCCCTTCGCCGATTGCGACGGATGCGCCGGCCCATAGAGCGCCGCATAACGTGGATCGTTGACGTCGGAATCGAATGTGCGGCCGTATTCGTAGAACCAATCATGCTCGGCGCGATGCGAGGAAAGACCGAGCTTCATGCCTTGTGCGCGAATCGCCTTGGCCAGATCGCCGATCACATCGCGATGCGGACCCATTTTCACGGCGGTCCAGTCCGATAGCTTTGAGTCGTACATCGCAAAACCATCATGATGCTCGGCAACGGGCACCACATAGCGCGCGCCCGCTTCGCGGAACAACGTCGCCCATGCCTGCGGATCGAAGTGCTCTGCTTTGAAAAGCGGAATCAGATCCTTGTAACCGACCTTGGGCATGGGGCCGTAGGTGGTGATCTGATGCTGGTAATAGTTCGCGTACTCGCCAGTGCGCTCGTAGGCGTGGCGCGGATACCACTCGCCCTTGTATGCAGCAACCGAATAGACGCCCCAATGGATGAAGATGCCGAACTTGGCGTCTCGATACCATTCCGGCGTGCTATAGCCGGTAAGGCTTTGCCAGTCCGGTTGCATGGGGCCTTGCCAGGCGACCTTGTCAGTCTGTGCCAGGATGGCTTTACGCGCGTCGTCGTATGGGCGATTAGCGGTTACCCATTGTTGTTCGATCGTTGCCGCATTTGGGGGAGTCACTGCGTGCGTGCTATCGGCAGCAACGACTGCCGTCACGCCAAATGACGCGCAAGCAAGAACTGCACATAGACCAGCAACATACGACATCACATGGCGCGCACTCATGCGGTCTTTTCCTGGCCACGCTGATTCATCAGCCAGCTCGCCGCGCCAATCACACCTAGCCGCGCGTGATCCACCACATGGACGGGAACCGTCTGCAGGAACGGACGCATCACGCCCTTGTCGAGAAAGCGACTTACGAACGTGCTTTTCTCCACAAACTCGACCATGTGCGAGAGGAAGCCTCCAGCGAGATAGATGCCACCGGTTGCGCCATACAACATCGCTAGATCGCCGAGGAAAGAGCCGAGCCATCCACAAAACAGCTCCAAGGTTTCCACTGCTCTCACATTCGTGCCGGCGCATGCTGCAGCAGTGATTGCGGCAGGCTCGTGAAACACCGCCGGGAGCCGCTCGATCCGGCACAACGCGTTGTAAATGCGCAAAAGCCCCGGACCGGACAACACGTGGTCGTAAGGTATATGCGTGTTGACCTGTGCCAATTCAGCAAATACTTGCTGTTCGCGCCCGACGCGTGCTGCCAATTGGATGTGGCCGGCTTCAGTCGCAAGCACTTTCGGTTGTGTGCCGGGTAAACGTACCGCTACACCGAGGCCCGTGCCCGGACCGACGATGACGACCGGCCCTGTGCCGGCCTTCTCAACGCGTTGCGGGGTATGAAGCGATGTGACATGCGTGACATCGAGATAAGCCGTGCCATAGGCAAGCGCCTCAAAATCGTTGAGTATTTTGACGCTGCTCGAACCCAGCTCGGCTTCAAGCGCAGCCAGCGAGACCGGCCATTGCAAATTGCTGTTGACGACCTGCCCTTCGTGCAGAAAACCCGCACAGGCGAGCGCAAGCTGAGACGGTTTGGCCGCGTACGTGTTGCAGAACGCACGGATGATGGCATCGAGACCCGAGTGCTCCGCGCACTTGTAGACGCGGTACGCCAGTACGTGAGGCGCAGCTTCGCCGCCTCCGGATGCAATCAGCCCTATGCGTGCGTGGGTACCGCCTACATCGGCAGCAAGAAAAGGCTCGTTGGACAGTGGAGCAGTCTTCAAGGATGACGGAGCCTCTTCCCGTGCAGCACCGAACGGCGGAGAATAGGTTCCCCCAGCCTCGTTGAAGCCCTGGTAGCCGCCCTTCATACGCGGCAAGGTTCCACGCCGCCGGTCGGCAGGGCCGTTTCGTTTTTACTCAGCTGCATCGGCCCCTTCATCTCCCCTCCCGTTGCTCCTTTTCGATCGCGCCTGGGTACATCCCGGCGACGCCGGTCATTTCATCTATGAATATCTAATTCATATTTAGCTATAAAGAGCTTATAGGTCGAATTTAGATCGAGGCAAGTCGCATCGCAACACAAATTTTCGAATTGCGACCCATGAAATCGCGCTCACTTGTAAATCATTGTTTTATATACACACCCGACAGAACCCCGCCCTGACTTTTAGAGCCGTGGATAAGCGCCCCCCGGCGGCATCCGCGACGTTCAACGTGGGAGTGCCTCACGCCCCGCAATGACGAACGCAGCCGCAACCCCCTCGCCATCACCTGGTTGACCGCCGCCGACAAACAGGCGGTAGCGACCAGCCTCCACGGCGCGGTCACCATTCACATCGACACTGCTGAGCTGGCGTGGCTTGAGTTCAAAGCTCACGCGCTGACTTTCTCCGGCAGCGAGATGCACGCGACGAAACCCCACTAAGGCGTGACGAGGCGTTAGCGCCGAAGCGGGAGCGTCCAGGTAGACCTGCACCACTTCGTCGCCAGCGCGGCTACCGTCATTGCGCACGTTTGCACTTACGGTCAGCGACTCCCCCGCCTTAAGTTCCCCGGCTGACACGGCGACTTCGCTATACGCAAAGTGCGTGTAGCTCAGGCCATAACCAAAAGGATAAAGCGGTGTACCGGTGAAATAGCGGTAAGTGCGTCCTTGCATGGCATAGCTGACAAAGGGCGGCAGATCATTGGTTGAGCGATAGAAGGTCACAGGCAGGCGGCCACTCGGGTTGTAGTCACCCGCCAATGTCTGGGCCACTGCGCTGCCACCCAGTTCACCCGGGTACCAAGCGACGAGAATCGCATCGGCGTGCACTTGCGCCCAATTCAGCGCTACCGCGCTACCTGACATCAGCACCACCACCAAAGGCTTGCCGCTAGCTGCAACCTGCTCGAGAAGATTTCGCTGCAGTACCGGCAGGGCGATGTCCGTGCGGTCGCCGCCGTTGAAACCTGGGACATCGATCTTCAGTTCTTCGCCTTCGACATCCGGTGATAGCCCGACGAATGCAACTACAACATCAGCACGTTGCGCAGCAGCCTTCGCTTCTGCCAATTGCGCTTGAGCAGGTGCGAGCCATTGCAGGCGTACACCTTGATCTTGTCCGCTGTGAATGAATTCGAGTCGGATCGCATGAGCGCGCAAATCGGCAAAATGCAGCGTCACCTGCATGTGCTTGCCGTCGCCGCTGTCGTCGATCACCGGCTGACCATCCATAAACAAACGCACCGCATCGTGCCCTGCACAATCGAAGCAACGATCGACATGGACTGCCAGCGTGTAATCACCGGAGCCGGGTGGAATCAGCTCTCCGCTCCAGCGCACGGCATATCGGCCACTTCGGATGTCATCCATCGGCGTGACGTGATCCCAATCGAAATCGATGACGCGATCGGTGCGGGTCAATCGCGGTGCACCGCTGAAATCAGGATGGTCGAAGTACTCGCCGAGCAAACCAGCATCCCCGTGCATCCCCGTGCGCAACGCCGTTTCAGGAATCGGTACCGGCACGCCCTCGGCAATCGGAGATCCTTGCGCGTAACTGATGTACTGCGCGCCGAAGTGCTGTCGCAAACCCTGCAAGGGCGTTATCGGGGCACGAGAAGTGCCGTGGTAGTTGGCTTCGAGTGTTTCCAGCGTATCGGCATTGGGCCCGATCACTGCCAGACGCATGCCCTCGTGGAATGGCAACGTGCCGTGCGCATTCTTCAGCAGCACCATCGATTCCAGGGCCGCCTGCAGGGCGAGCTGGCGATGCGCCGAGCTGTCCACTTGGTCGATGCCGATGTTCGTGTATGGATCGCCACCCTTGGCACCCCATTCACCGAGTCGATGACGCGTTGCAAACAAGCGCGTGAGCGCCGTGTCGATGACCGACTCTTTGACATAGCCCTTATGCACGGCATCAAGCAGATCGGCATACGCGGAGCCACAATCGAGATCCGTGCCGGCCTGGATAGAGGCGGCGGAGGACCGGGCATTGTCGGGTTTGAAATAATGGAACTTTGTCATGTCGTCGACCGCGTCGCAGTCAGAGACAACAAACCCTTTGAAGCTCCAGTCATGACGAAGCAGTGTGCTCAACAGCGCATCGTCGGCGCACACTGGCGTGCCGTGCAGGGCGTTGTAAGCACACATGACGGAAGCGGCATGCCCTTCCGTGATGGCGGCACGGAAAGCCGGCGTATAGGTCGCCTCAAAATCGTAGGGAGACACATCGACATCGAAACCGTGTCGCCCCGATTCCGGTCCGCTGTGCACGACAAGGTGTTTAGGCGTGGCGATCGCACGAGGATGGTCCGCATCATCGCCCTGAATGCCGCGGATAAAACCCACGGCGAGCTGACCAGTCAGGTAGGGATCTTCGCCGTAAGTCTCCTGTCCCCTTCCCCAGCGTGGATCGCGAAAAATATTGATGTTAGGCGACCAGATGGTCAGGCCCTGATAGCGAACGTGATCGTGACCCGCACCTACCGCATTGAATTTGGCTCGAGCCTCGATCGAAACCGTGGTGCCGACCTGACCCAGCAGGTTTGGGTCCCAACTTGCCGCCAAACCAATCGCCTGCGGAAATACGGTGGCATAGCCATTACGAGCGATGCCATGCAAGCCCTCGCTCCACCAATCGTAGGCGGCGACACCAAGCCTCGGTATGGAAGGCGCATCACTTTGCGTCTGTGAGACTTTTTCCGCCAGCGTCATCTTCGCCACCAGCGCGGCGACTTGCGCATGATCATCCGTGGTGGCAGGAAGCGCATGTACGCAAGGGGCCGCACCACCACCAATGCCAAGCAGCAGGCAACTCAAGATTACGGTGGTGCGGGAAGCTTTCATCAGCGCTGCACGATCGGCAACTCATCCCAAACTTTGGGATCTTCAGAACCCAACACCCAGGCGCAAAAACCTTCCAGGCCATACTGATCAATCAGTGCATAGCGATCACGGAAACTGTGCGCGTCGGGTATGAACACCCATTCGCGCATATCGTCGCGATAGAAGTAAAACCAGGATTCGTGCTCCACCGGGTCCCACTGCACGTTTGCGTGCTGCTCCTGCACCAAGGGCATCCATTCGTCTGCATCAATGTAGTTGGCCTTGATGTTGGAAGCCTCGGTGCCATCCTCGCGCACGGGATCGCCGGCATACCAGTGGTATCCATACAGTGCGATGCCCAGCGAGAGTTTTTCCTTCGGCACCATCGTCAATGCGTATTTCAGCTGCGCCATAACCCATGGCATGCCATCGACGGGGCCCGGGGTGGTCCAGCGTGTGTGCTGATCGTAAGTCATCAAGCAGACCAGATCCGCGTACTTGCCAAATGCCGCTAGATCGTACGCGCCACGCCAGTACTGCCACATCCATTTCGAGAACGGCCCCTCCCCTGCATGACCAGGAGCGTTCGGGACCACCGCAATCGACAGCTTAAAACCATGCTTATGCAGCGCTTCGGCGGTCTGCTTGACTACCAAGGTGTAAGCGTCTCGATCTGTCCAGGAGATGCTTTCGAAGTCGAATTGAAAGCCGGCGTAGCCGTGTTCCTGCGCTTGCTGCAGCATCGAATCAATCATGTGCTGCTTGGCAGTTTCGTCATAGAGCAGATCGTGAAAGCCCTTGCGACCGGCCGACATGGAAATGATCGGCATCACGGGAAGGCGATGCTCTTTGGCGATGTTCAGTATGTAAAGGTTGGGGCCGCCATTGACCAGCCCTTGGTTATCGACGCTGTACCACGTAGGCACCAGTACGCCGATCTTGTCGACATGGGCCACAAACGAATTGACCGACTTTGGCGTACCCATGAGGTAAAACAGCGCATCCGGCTGTTTCGCAAAGGCGGCACCACACACAAACATGGCGATCAACAACGCGACAAATCGTTTCATGAAAATCCTCGTAAAATTCGTGCTTATCGCGTCGCTTCAGATAATTCGATGCGATAGACAAAAGCGTATTCACCTGCCGATTGTTTAGGCAGCGTCAGGTGTAAGCCATCAGGCTGTTGTTGCCACGCCACAGGCTGGCCATTAACCACCAGATTGACGCCGCGCACGTGGTCGCCCGGCTTGATCGAGTGAATGACTACCGCTCCATCCTTAGGCCAATCCATCTCGGTCGCATAAAGCACGCCGGGCTTGGTGGTGAAACGAAAATCCTGCGCGGTATATCGCTGGGTTTTGGTGTCCTGGAATGAGCCGCCTACCACTTCGGTTGGGCCTTCACCGAATACGCGCCATGGCTTAGTGCCATAGATGGCGTCGCCATTTGCGCTCAGCCATTTGCCGATCGCCAACAACACATCGCGCGCGCCGTCGGGAATGGTGCCATCTGCGCGTGGTCCGATATTGAGCATAAGGTTGCCGTTCTTGCTGACAACGTCCACCAGGAGATGGATAAGCTCTCTTGGCGATTTATACGTATCGTTCTCGACATAACCCCATGACTTGTCGCTGATAGACGTATCAGTCTGCCAATGGGTTGGATGAATTCCCGTCAGCTGGCCACGCTCAATATCGAGAGTACCTGCACCCTCCGGAAAATCGCCGAGCTTGTAGTTGACCACCACACCGTCGCGGCGCGCACCGTCGTTGTAGTAGTACGCCAGCATCTTCGGCAAGGTGTTGCGGAACGTGGGGTGGCCTATCCACCAATCGAAATAGATCAAATCGGGGTGGTAGTCGTCGATCAGCTCGGCGGTCCGTGCGAGCCAGTCATCCAGCCACGCCTGTGAAACGTAAGTCCAGTCATCGGCGAGGTTTTGATCATCCTTCGAGAGATGCGCTTCGGCGGGGCCATAGAGCCCTGCATATCGCGGATCGTTGACGTCAGAGTCGAACTGTCGGCCACCATCGAAGAACCAATCATGCTCGGCACGATGCGAAGACAGGCCGAAACGAAGACCCTGGGCACGCGCAGCTTTGGCTAATAATCCGATAATGTCCTTATGCGGGCCCATCTTCACTGCGGTCCATTCCGACAGTTGCGAGTCGTACATCGCAAAGCCATCGTGATGTTCTGCTACGGGCACGACGTAACGCGCCCCCGCTTCTCGAAATAATTTTGCCCAGGCTTGCGCGTCGAAATGCTCGGCCTTGAATAGCGGAATGAAGTCCTTGTATCCAAACTTCGATTGCGGACCGTAAGTCGCCACATGATGGGCAAACTCCGCCGAACCTTGTTGATACATCAATCGGGGATACCACTCGCTACCAAATGCCGGAACCGAATACACGCCCCAGTGAATGAAGATGCCGAATTTTGCATCGTCGTACCACGCGGGCGAGCGGTAGTTCTGCAGGGAAACCCAGTCGGCGCGAAAAGGACCGTTATCCATGTTGCTGGCGACGCGCGACAGAATAGCGTATCGCTCAGGCGCGAACTTCGCGGAAGCCTTCTGCCAGGCCATATCGGCATCGTGGGGCGAAAGCGTCTTCGCAGTAGCGGCGGTCGATGATTGCGCCACCGCGACATCGGCAAGTGCGGCGTATGCGGCAAACAGACCAACGGTGATGAGAAGTCGTTTCATGGTCTCAATCCCCTTAGCCATATGAAATATTCATTACATAAAAAAAGCCGATCGCGGCCAACAGAGGGAGCTGTGTGGCCGCGATCAGCGAGGGAAACTAGATCTCGGCATTCAAGCCGAGCGAACGGGCTTCGCGTTTACGTCCCCACGGAGCGCCCGTATTGACGGCATTGTCGAGATGCCAACTGGCGGCGCCGATGACCCCATGCCGATCATGGCCCATCACGCGAATGGGTACCTTTTGCAGAAACGGACGCATCACGCCTTTGTCGAGAAACCGCTCGACCAAAGGACTCCGCTGCATGAAGTCGACCATGTCCGCAAGAAATCCTCCGGCCAAAAAGATGCCGCCCGTGGCGCCGTAGAGCATGGCCAGGTCCGCGGCAAAGGATCCAAGCCAACCACAAAACAAGTTGAGTGCCTCGCGTGCAACGTCGTCATCACCCACGAGTGCTGCGGAAGTAATCGCGGCAGGTTCGCCGAGCGATGGATAGCGATCGCGTATGGCACACAAAGCAACATAAAGACGATGCAAGCCTGGGCCTGATAGCACCGTTTCGTAGGAGACATGACTGTCGGCTTGGGCCAACTGCGCGAGCACCTGCAGCTCGATGCCGACGCGGGCGGCGAGTTGCGTGTGACCCGCCTCCGTCGTCAGCACGCGCGACGGCATACCAGGAAACCATACGGCCGCCCCAAGTCCGGTACCCGGGCCGACAACGACAATGGGGCCGTTTTCTGGCGTAGATACCAGAGGTGCCTTAAGCGTCGTTGCCTGGTCGGAATCGATGCTTCCTACGGCATAGGCGAGTGCCTCAAGGTCATTGAGTAACTTGACGCTCTCGAGGCCCAACGCATCCTTCATTGCCTGAGGCATGACAGGCCACGCGAGGTTCTTGCTGATGACGGAACCCGCATGCATGTAACCGGCGCACGCAAGCACCAATTCGCGCGGCTGCGCGCCTAGCTCCTGGTTGAAGCAGCGAACAATATCTTCCAAATGAGGATGATCGCTACAACGATACGTACGATAGGCAACGATCTCTGGCCTGCCCCCATTGGCTGCCGGCGCAATGAGCGCGAGGCGTGCGTGGGTACCGCCGACATCCGCGGCAAGAAATCCAACCTTGCTGGCGGTGACGGATATGCCTGCATGGGTAACGGCCAAGGCCGTCTGGACATCGCCAAGCGGACCTGAGGACGAGGATGTCGTCATCTCAGTCACAACGCAGAATCCCGCTTTAGGATGCAGGATTTGCCAGACTTTTCCTTCGGAAACGGCATCTGCGCGACCCCTGCCTACTGCGAACCAAACTGCCTTGAGCCGCCGGGCCCAAGCCGCATTCATTAGCGAAACATCAATTCATATATGTTTTAGATCGTGGCAAACCGAATTGCAACCATTTTTTTCGGGCTCCATGGCCGCCTATTGCGAACACCTGTAAATTTAGTGTTTATATGTACACAGGCGACTGGATGCGCGATCATGCACGGACGAGTCGAGGCGAATAGCGGGAAACCTCCTTTCCAGGCGGTTCTCCGAGCGACGGTGAGGTTGGAATGACGCAAGTGACAACCAGGCCAGATCCAGACGCCGCGAGAGACCAGCGGGTCGCCTGGCTACGTTCGCCTTTGTCATTCGGCGGCGCTCCGATCGGCAACCTCTACGAATCCGTCAACGAGGATGAAGCCGCCGCGGCCATCGCGCGTGCCTGGCAACGAGGCATACAACACTTCGACACCGCACCCTATTACGGCTATGGCTTGAGCGAGAGCCGGCTAGGCAACGCGCTAAGCGGCCTCGCCCGCAATAGCTACACGCTATCGACCAAGGTTGGCCGGGTGATCGAAACGGATCATCGCCAGACCCATCACGGCGATGGCTTCATCGTCGACGGACGACGCGCGTATTTCGATTACAGCCGGGACGGCATCCTGCGCTCGGTCGAGGCCAGCCTCAGCCGGTTGCGAACCGATCGAATCGATGTCCTGTTGCTACACGACATCGGTGTCGAGACTCACGCTGCAAATCATGCCGCCGTGTTGCGTCAGGCGCTGGATGAAGCGTTGCCTACGATGGCGGAACTACGCGCACAAGGCGTGTGCGATGCGATCGGGATCGGCGTCAACGAAGAGGCGGTATGCCTCGAAGTCATGCCACGGTTCCCGCTGGACGTCATCATGTTGGCTGGGCGCTATACACTGTTTGAGCAAGAACGCAGTGAAGGCGTGATGGCGCAGGCGCAAGCGCTCGGCGTGGGTATCCTTGCCGCAGGCCCCTACAACTCGGGGCTGCTGAGTGGCACAGACGCACCGGGGAGCTTCTACAACTACGCTCCCGCTAGCGACGCCATTGTCGAAAGAGCCCGACGCTTCTACGAGATCCTCGGCAAGTCTCACACCGAGGTCGGCGCGGCAGCGTTGCAATTTCCGTTGGCGCATCCGGCCGTGCTGAGCGTGGTTTGTGGCTTGCGCTCCACCGCCGAGGTCGATAGCGCCGCGGCACGCATGCAAGCCAATATTCCTGTCGGCGCGTGGCATGCCTTGCGCGAGGCGGGATTAGTGCGAAACGGCACTCCCACGCCATGATCATCGTCGATGCCCATCAGCACTATTGGCAGCCGTCGCGTGGCGACTATGGCTGGCTGGCGCATGCACCCATGGCGTTGCGCCAGGCTTTTCTGCCCGTCGACCTTTGTGCTCAACGAGAAGCTGCGGGCGTCAAGTTCAGCGTACTTGTGCAGGCCGCGCCGACTGAGCAAGAAACGCGTTATCTGTTTGACTTGGCGCGTATCGATGAGGCCGTCGTAGGTGTCGTCGGCTGGGTCGACCTGGATGCCGATGATGTTGGCGCTCGCATCGATGCACTGATTCGAGACGGCGGCGGCTTGCTGTGCGGATTGCGCCCGATGACCCAGGACGTCGCCGACCCAGATTGGTTAGCCAGACCATCGCTCGATCGCGCCTTCGATTGCATACAAGATTGCGGTCTAGCGTTTGATGCATTGGTCGGCATGCCGCAACTGCCTGCGCTCTGTCGTCGGCTACGCCGCAATCGGCAACTGAATGTTGTGCTTGACCACGCGGGCAAGCCGCCGATTGTCGATGGGCGATTCGATCAGTGGACAAGCTGGATCGACGAATTGGCGCAGCATCCGCAGCTTCACTGCAAGTTATCGGGCCTGCTCACGCTGCTCGGCGAACCGGTCGATCACGATGCGATAGAACCCTACGTTGCCGATCTTTTTGCGCACTTCGGGCCTGAACGCCTGATGTGGGGTAGCGATTGGCCCGTGCTTACCACGCATGCCGACTATGGCCATTGGCTGCAAGTGGCGTTGATGTTGACCGAGCGCTACGCAGCCGGCTCGCAAGCGGATGTCTTCGCCGCCAACGCCGTACGCTTTTATGCGCTGGACATCGACTCTCCCGTTTCCGACCTTGTGTAGGAGTACCACCATGATTTTTGCCGCTGCATCGTTTTGCATCCGATATCGAGGAGATGCCGCATGAGCGGTCGTCTGCACGGCAAACGCGCACTTGTCACCGCGGCAGGTGCAGGCATCGGTCGCGCAACCGCTCTCGCCTTCGCGCATGCGGGTGCCCACGTTCTGGCTACCGATATCAATGCCGACGCGCTTGCCAGCCTTGCGGCGGAACATCCCACGCTCACTACACAGGTGCTGGACGTAACGCATGCGGAAAGCATTCAAGCATTAGTGAGTTCCTCAGGCCCCTTCGACGTGTTGTTCAACTGCGCCGGCTACGTACACGCAGGCAGCATTCTGGATACCGACGATGCCAGCTGGCACCGCTCGTTCACCATCAACGTCGATAGCATGTTCCATGTATGCAAGGCGGTCCTTCCCGGCATGCTCGATCGCGGCAAGGGCAGCATCATCAACATGGCATCGGTTGCCTCCAGCATCAAAGGGGTGCCCAACCGATTTGCCTATGGCGCCACCAAGGGCGCCGTCATCGGCCTCACGCGTTCGATTGCCGCCGATTTCGTTGCGCGTGGCGTGCGCTGCAATGCGATCTGCCCGGGCACGGTGAAAACACCATCACTGGGTGATCGCGTACGCGCGCTCGGCGGCAACGAGGCCGCCAACTGGCGAAGCTTCACCGATCGCCAACCGATGGGACGCCTCGGCGAGCCTGAGGAAATCGCCGCATTGGCGCTGTATCTCGCCTCCGATGAATCCGCCTTCACCACCGGCACCACCCACATCGTGGATGGCGGCTGGTCCAACTAAGCGTTAGGAGCGCATCTATGAAATTGGTACGTTACGGTGCACTCGGCAAGGAAAAGCCAGGTCTGATCGACGAAGCGGGCTTGCTTCGCGATCTCTCGTCAGTGATCACCGATATTGATGCGAAAGCACTTGGCCGCGATGGCCTCGCGCGCATTGCGGCCATCGATCCGCAAACACTGCCGCTGGTGGCCGGCAAACCGCGCTTTGGCACGCCGATGGCGCATGTCAGCAAGATGATCTGCGTCGGTATGAACTATGCCGAACACGCGGCCGAAACCAACGCGCAAGTACCCGAACTGCCGGTGATCTTCATGAAGGCCACCAGCGCGATCATGGGCGCTAACGATGACGTCATCATTCCGCAAGGCTCCGACAAGACCGACTGGGAAGTGGAGTTGGGCGTTGTCATCGGCGAGACAGCTCGCAGTGTCACGGTCGAGAACGCGCTCGCGCATGTCGCCGGTTATCTCGTGGTGAATGATTTATCCGAGCGCGCGTTCCAATTCGATCATGGCGGTCAGTGGGTCAAAGGCAAAAGCTGCGATACCTTTGGGCCACTCGGCCCCTGGCTAGTCACCACGGATGAAATTACCGATCCGCAGAATCTCCGTCTTTGGCTGGAGGTCAACGGACACCGTTACCAAAACGGGCATACGCGCACGATGATTTTCAATGTAGCGAAACTCGTCAGCCACATCAGCCGTTACATGACGCTTCTGCCTGGCGATGTCATCAGCACCGGGACGCCTTCCGGCGTCGGTCTTGGACAAAAGCCCCCGATCTATCTTCGCCCGGGCGACGTGATCGAGCTGGGCATTGATGGGCTTGGCCGACAGCGACAACAAGTCCGCGCACATGCCGAAGACGAACACACGGCATGACTCTGACGAATTCGCGCATTTCTCATTCAAGGAAGGCCATTGCATGACAAAAATCACGGCATTGGACACTTACGATGTCCGCTTTCCGACCTCCCGTGAACTGGACGGTTCGGATGCCATGAACCCCGATCCGGATTATTCGGCCGCTTATGTCGTCATGCGCACCGATCAGCCCGGTGTGCAAGGTTACGGCTTCGCGTTCACCATCGGTCGCGGCAACGACGTGCAGAAAGTGGCCATCGATGCGCTGGCTCACCACGTGATTGGGCTCAACCTCGATGAGGTCGTCGGCGACCTTGGCGGTTTTGCCGCACGCATGATCGGCGATTCCCAATTGCGCTGGCTCGGCCCCGAAAAGGGCGTGATGCATATGGCCATCGGTGCGGTGATCAACGCCGCCTGGGATCTCGCTGCCCGGCTCGCCGGAAAACCGCTGTGGCGCTTCATCTCGGATATGACACCCGAGCAGTTGGTCGCGACGATCGATTTCCGTTATCTCACCGACGCTCTCACGCCCGATGAAGCATTGACCATGCTGCATGCGGCCAAGGCCGGCAAACCGCAGCGCGTGGAACAATTACTCGCTGAAGGTTATCCGGCCTACACCACGTCGCCAGGTTGGCTGGGTTATAGCGACGAAAAAATGCAGCGACTCGCCCGCGAGGCGGTTGCTGCGGGCTTTCGCACCATCAAGCTCAAAGTCGGCATGAACGTGGAAGACGACGTGCGGCGTTGCCGCCTTGCACGCGAAACCGTTGGACCGGACGTCGCTATAGCAGTCGACGCGAACCAACGCTGGGATGTACCTGACGCTATCGCATGGCTGCGGCGCCTTTCCGATGTGCGCATCGCGTGGGCCGAGGAGCCGACCAGTCCGGACGATATCCTCGGTCATGCCGCCATCCGTCGTGCCGTTACGCCGGTGCCGATTTCTACCGGTGAACATACGCACAACCGCGTCATGTTCAAGCAGCTGTTCCAGGCCGGTGCCGTCGATCTCGTGCAGATCGACGCGGCGCGCGTCGGTGGCGTCAATGAAAATCTCGCCATTCTTCTGCTCGCTGCAAAATTCGGCGTGCGCGTGTTTCCGCATGCGGGCGGTGTCGGCCTGTGCGAGTTGGTGCAACATCTGGCGATGGCGGACTTTGTAGCAATAACCGGAAAGAAAGACGACCGCGCCATCGAATTCGTCGACCATCTGCACGAACATTTTGTCGATCCAGTCATCGTGCGCGATGGCTGTTACATAGCGCCGGAGTCGCCGGGCTTTTCGGCGCAGATGCACACAAGCACTTTGGCGCATTATCGTTACCCGGACGGTCCCGCATGGCGCGAGCCGCCCAGTGTGGCGAGGGCGCTATGACCAATCCCATCACCTGTGTCGCCGATTTGCGCGAGCTCGCCAAGCGTCGCGTGCCGCGCGCCTTCTTCGAATACGCCGATCGCGGCTCTTACGAGGAAACAACGTTACGGGCGAATCGCACAGCGATGGCACGGATAAGCCTGCGGCAACGGGTGATGCGTAATGTTGACAATCGTTCCTTGGCCACTGACATCGTCGGCCAGCCGGTGTCGATGCCACTGGCGATCGCCCCAACCGGTCTAACCGGGCTTCAACGCGGCGGCGGCGAGATTCTGGGCGCACGCGCTGCGGAGAAGGCCGGCATCCCCTTCTGCCTGAGCACCGTATCGATCTGCTCCATCGAACAAGTGCGCGATGCAGTAAAGACGCCGTTCTGGTTTCAGGTTTATGTGATGCGCGATCGCGGCTTCACGCGCGAACTGATCGAACGCGCCAAGGCGGCCAGTTGCACCGCATTGATGCTGACCGCCGACCTTACGATACAAGGACAGCGCCATCGCGAAATCAAGAACGGCTTGTCGGTACCACCCCGAATTACGTTGCATAACCTATTCGACATGCTCAGCAAGCCGCGCTGGGCGTGGAGCATGTTGAATGCACCGAGCCGATCTTTCGGCAACTTGCGCGGGCGCATCGAGAATACCGACAGCCTCACCACGCTAGCGCAGTGGATCGCCAATCAGTTCGATCCCACGTTAACGTGGGAAGATCTCGAATGGATTCGCGCGTTATGGCCCGGCAAGCTGATCATCAAAGGTATTCTCGATCCCGAAGATGCCCGCATTGCAGCCGAACATGCCGTGGACGCCATCGTTGTCTCCAATCACGGCGGTCGCCAGCTGGATGGCGCTCCCGCCAGCATCGATGTGTTGCCGTCCATCGTGCAAGCAGTCGGCGATCGATTGCAGGTGCTATTCGATGGCGGCATTCTCACCGGCCAGGATTTGCTCAAGGCGCTAGCCTACGGCGCACACGCCGGATTAATCGGCAAAGCATTTCTGTATGGATTGGGCGCCATGGGTGAGGCCGGTGTAACGCAAGCCATTGAACTCATCCGCCGCGAATTGAGCGTGAGCATGGCGCTAACCGGACAGACCGACGTGCGCAACATCGCGAAAGATGTGATCTGGCGCAACGATCTCACCTAGGCATTCCTCGGCGCGACTTGCGCGCTCGCGCCACGCTGCCTGCTCAGACGTTTTTCGCGTGAAGATCCGCCGCCAAGGTTTCAGTCAGGGAAAAAATGCGCGTCATGGGCACCCACTTCTGCCCCGTTTCAGACCACGGCAAACGCTGCTGATAGCGATCCATCAGCGCCTCCCACGCATGGTTCATCGGATCATCGTTCTGGCGCGTGGCCGATGCATCGTAGCCATTGGGCACCTGCACAACCATCACCAACCGGTTGCCGGTGCGAAAAATCTCCATCTCCTCGATGCCTGATGCCTGAATCGAAGCGGCGATTTCCGGCCAGACATTCCCCGGTCGATGCAAGCGTTCGTATTCGGCAATGGCGGCCTCTTCATCGCGCAAATCCAACGCGTAGTAGTGACGTGGCATCAAGCTTCTCCCTGCAAGGCATTGCGTCGGCGTTGCCATGCAAACACCATCACCACGGCAAAACAGCACGCTGGCACCGCCATCGCGCGCGCCATGCTGCTGTGATCGGATACGGCTCCCATCAGCGCGGTAAGCACCGCGCCGCCGATAATGGTCATGACGAGCAACGCCGAACCGAGCTTTCGCTCATCGTCGCCACGCCCTTCTACGCCCAATGCGAATACCGTCGGGTACATCACCGACATGAAGAAGCTGCACGCCACCAACGCATAGGCGCCTTGGATACCCGGCTGGAACACCGCAAATAACGTCAAAGCAATGTTCACCGTGGCAAACACCATCAGCAGCCGCGCCGGCGCAAAATATTTCATCAATCCGGCTCCGACAAAACGGCCGATCATGAAACACACCAAGCCGCCGGTAAGAAAATTGGCCGCTTCCCTGGCCGATGTGCCGGGCATGGTGGCCTGCACGTAACGAATGGTGTAGCTCCAGACACCCACCTGCGCGCCGACGTAAAAGAACTGGGCAAACATGGCACCCACAAAACGCCGGTCGCTGAGTAATTTGCGCAACACGCCTCCCCCGCCCGCCAATGCCGCATGCGGTGCGGCGGCCTTTGGAAAGCGCGTCAGCAGGATCAATACGGCCCAGCTCAGCACGACCACGCCAATGATCAGGTACGGCCACTGTACCGCTCGCGTCTCGCTGGCGTAGTACGCCGCACGATCCGCCAGGCTCATCGCCGCCAGCTGTGCAGGCGTGCGTTCGATGCCGGAAAAGATGAAATGCTGGCCGATCAGGATGCCCGTTATCGAACCCAGCGGATTGAACGCTTGCGCCAGATTGAGCCGTCGCGTTGCTGTTTCCCGCGGACCGAGCAAGGTGACAAAGGGGTTGGCTGAGGTCTCCAGAAACGCCAGCCCGCTTGCGATCACGAACAACGCAAACAGAAACAGACCATACGTGGAGGACGCCGCGGCCGGCCAGAACAACAATGCCCCCACGCCGTAAAGCGCCAGCCCGAATACCACGGCGCTCTTGTAGCCGAACCTGCGCATATACATGCCCGCCGGCATCGCAACCAGGAAGTACCCCAGGTAGAACGCGCTTTGCACAAGCCCCGCGCCGAAATCGCTGAGTACAAAAGCTTTCTTGAACTGGGCGATCAACACGTCATTGAGGTTATTGGCGCCGCCCCAGAGAAAGAACAGGCTGACGATCAGGATCAGCGGCAACCAGGGTCGCCGTGCGGTCTGAGTAGCACCGACAAGCGGCACTGCGTGGTTATCGGTCACCGGCTGCACATCCACCCTTTTCTCCAATGGCGCGCCCCTCGCGGGAATCGCGGGACCGCGTGGCGGCCTCCGCCATTATGTGCAAATATGAAACGATTATTCACCTGCGCCACAAGACGCGCCGCAACAAATTCGCCGGGATGGCCGGCATGATAAGGCGCAGTGTCGTAAGCGAGGCGGCAAGCCGGCCGCCAAAGGAAAGGAGAGCCATGCCGACCCAAACCCCCAAATACCGTGCGCCCGCGCTCGACAAAGGGCTGGACATTCTTGAGCTGCTGGCCAGCGCCCATAAGCCGCTCAGCATCACCGAGATATCCGAAGGTGTTGGCCGCTCTCGCGGCGAGATCTTCCGAATGTTGCAGGTACTGGAAGAGCGCGACTACATCACGCGTGGTGAAGGCGACACCGGCTATTCGGTCACCACGAGGCTATTTCGCCTCGGCATGGAGCAGCCGCCGGTAAAAAGCACGATCGAGGCGGCGTTGCCGGTCATGCACCACCTCGCCGATATCAGTGGCCAAGCTTGCCACCTAGTCGTGCCATCGCACGAACAAATCGTGGTGGTGGCCCGCGTGGATCCTCCTGGTGAAGTTGCCTTGGTTGTGCGCGTCGGACACCGCCGTCCGATGTCGCGGTCCACATCGGGCCATGTGCTTCTCGCCTTTCAGGACGAACCGGTACGTGAGCGTTGGCTGGACTTGATCGCCAAGTACGAACCTGCGTTGGATCGTAAGAAGCTGACCAAGTTATTGCTACAGCTGCGCGCACGCGGCTATGCCAGCGAACCAAGCGAGGTTGTCGATGCGGTTACGGACCTCTCGGCGCCGGTGTTGCAACACGGTCGAGCCGTATCCGCGCTGACCATTCCATTCATCGAGCAACGAACCGAAGCGCAAACCACCATGGACGACGTGTTGGTTGAGCTGCGCCGCGCCACCAAAGAAATCTCCGATGCGTTGCAGTTCGGCGCTGCGGCTCGTCCAGATTGAAACACGAAGATTTCTTGTCTAGTCGCTCCACTCCTAAAAAGTATTTACGCAGGATTTGAAAACATGCGGATGGGTCTACGCGTTCTCCTCGCCCTTGCAGTCGGCAGCACATTTGTTACAAGCACTTGTTCCGCGCAAAATTTCGTCGACGTCAAACCGTCGCCGCAGCAGGTGCATTGGCAAGATCTCGAATTTGGCGTGATCGTGCATTTCGGCACGAACACCTTCCTCGACCGCGAATGGGGTGATGGCACGGCCAGCCCCAAAGTATTCAATCCCGACAAGGTCGATCCCACGCAATGGGCCCGTGCGGCCAAATCCGCCGGTGCGGCCTATCTCGTTCTTGTCGCCAAACATCACGATGGCTTCGCACTTTGGCCAACGGAGCAAAGCGATTACTCCGTCAAAAACAGTCCGTGGATGAATGGCAAAGGCAACCTGGTGCAGATGACCGCACAAGCCGCCCGCAACGAAGGTATGGGGTTCGGCATCTATTTGTCGCCATGGGATCGCCACGAACCGCGTTACGCTGATTCTGCAGCGTACGACAAATACTATCTCGCGCAGATGGATGAGCTAATTCAAAGCTATGGACCGCTAACGGAATGGTGGCTGGACGGCGCGGGCAGCGCAGGCCACGTTTACGATTTCAAAAAATATATTGAAGAGCTGAGAACGTATCAGTCGAACGTGATGGTCTTTGCCGACGTCGCACTCTTTGGCTACGGCGATATTCGCTGGGTTGGCCAGGAAGACGGTCATATCCACGGCGAAAACTGGAACGTGATCGATCGGCGCGGCGAATTGCGCTGGCGCCCGGTGGAAGTGGATACGCCGCTGCACAAACTGCAATGGTTCTGGCATCCGGACAGCGACAAGACCTTGAAGAGCGTCGACGAGCTGGTCGATATATGGGAGAACAGTGTCGGTCGTGGCGGCCAGCTCATGTTGGGCCTCGCGCCGAACCGTCATGGTGTGTTGCCCGATGCCGATGTCGTGCGTCTCAAGGAATTCGGCGAAGCTCTGCAGGCGCGCTATGGCGTTGATAAGGATCTGGCTCGCAATCATGTTGGCGGCGACGCGAATGTCGACGCCGCACTGGATGGCGATCCCGATACCTTTTGGTCGGCGGCGGACGATTCGACTCATGCCACGCTTGAAGTCGACTTCGACAAACCGATCACGTTCAATCATGCCCGCACCATGGAGTGGCTGAACGCGGGTCAATGTGTGCAAAAATACGCAATCGATGCTTGGACGAACGGCAAATGGGTGCAAGTGGCCAAAGCCGAAGCCATCGGTCATATGAAGATCGACCGCTTTCCGGCAACCACCACCAGCAAGGTGCGCCTGAACATCCTGTCCAGTGTCTGCACGCCGCGCATTCGCGAGTTTCAGCTGTTTGACGTGGCAGGTAATTGATCTTCATCAAGCGATAGCCCGGAAAGCGTTTCAACAAGCTCCGAGGAAGCTGCGATCATGAATGACGCGTTGCAGTCATCGGCAGAGCAAGCTTCTCAGCATTCGCGTACCGCCATGCCGAAACTCATGGCGGTCACCGTTTGCGTCGGCA
>CAJCJD010000123.1 GCA_903970555.1 Vulcanimicrobiota bacterium | reverse complement strand
TATTGGGACTACGAGCGCCGCGTAGCGCGCGGAATCGTGGCGCGACTGGATCAATCCGCCCCGCCGGCAGAAGACTTGCGCGACGAATTGCAGCATCTCTTTCCAGCTTCCGCCAACAACGATCTTGACTGGCCGCGTATCGCCTGTGCACTGGCCGCACGCAGTGCATTCAGCCTCATCACTGGCGGACCGGGGACCGGCAAGACAACCACCGTCGTACGCCTGCTTGGGCTGCTGCAAACCTTGCACTTGCGCGAGCACTCGACACCGCTGCGCATGCGTCTCGCCGCGCCAACCGGCAAGGCGGCGGCACGACTCAACGCATCCATTGCCAAGCAAATTGCGCGATTGGATGTGAGCGAACAAGTACGCGCTACGATCCCGCTCGAAGTGGAAACACTCCATCGCTTGCTTGGCGCACGCCCAGATAGCCGACAGTATGCGCACGACAGTAGGCATCCGCTGCACGTCGACGTGCTGGTGATTGATGAAGCGTCGATGATCGATCTGGAAATGATGGCCGCGGTGCTGGACGCGTTGCCGCCACACGCGCGCTTGATCCTGCTTGGCGACAAAGATCAGCTTTCGTCGGTCGAAGCAGGCGCTGTCCTCGGCGATCTGGGCAGACGCGCCGAACAAGGCCACTACAGTGACGCAACGGCAGCATGGCTGCGTGCAGCAAGCGGCGACGATCTGAGCGCATTCGTTCGCGCAGACGCGTTGCCGCTCGATCAACACATCGCAATGTTGCGTAGCAGTCACCGCTTCGGCGCCGCCAGTGGCATCGGCCAGCTAGCGGCCGCCGTCAATGCGGGCGATGCGGCTGCCGTCAATGACCTGCTTGGCTCGCGGTCCGGCGATATTGCCTGGATATCCGGTGGCGTATCGCAATCGCCGTTTGCTTCCATCGCGGTGAATGGCGATGCCGATCGCTTTCAAACCGAACCATCGGACAGTGCGCCGCTTGGCTTTCGGCTTTATCTCGAACATTTGCGACGCCAGCGCCCAAGCTCGGGCGCCGACTCTACGGCTTATCGAAACTGGGCACACGATGTACTGGAAGCCTTCAATCATTTCCAAGTGCTCTGCGCAATGCGGCACGGCCCTACCGGCACCGAACGACTTAATCAGGTCATTGCAACAGCGCTGCTTACCGCCACATTGATCGAATCCGATCGCGGCTGGTATGAAGGGCGGCCGGTGATGATGACTCGCAACGACTACAGCCTCGGCCTGATGAACGGCGATGTCGGTATCGCCTTGCGCATGCCGGGGCCGGATGGCGAGCTTCGGCTATACGTGGCATTTCCGATGACGCGCGGCACTTCATCCGTCGGTGTGGACGACAGCGAGGCACAAGTTCGCTGCGTACTTCCATCCAGGCTCGGCGATGTTGAAACCGTATACGCCATGACGGTGCACAAATCGCAAGGATCTGAATTCGAGCACGTCGCATTGGTGCTCCCCGAAGATGCCTCCGCGATACTTACGCGCGAACTGCTCTACACAGGCATTACGCGTGCTCGTCGATGGCTAAGCCTCTTCGCCACGCAAGCGAGTATCGAACAGGCACTTACGCAGCGCACACGACGTTATTCAGGGCTTGCGGAACGACTTTCGCTGATTTAATCGCTGCGACTATCTCGCAGAGGCAGTGATTGAACTTCACCAGCAATTGCCGTTCGCATTGGCAGATGCGTCCACCCGGCTTGGCGCCTTATTTCCGGCGTTATCGATCGTCAAATGACCGCATACATCCTCAGCTTGGCTCCCGATAGGCATTGCGGTAACCACGTAAGCTTGCGCATCCGCGCCTGTAACGGTCAACGTCATCTCGTAGTAGCCATGCGGCGATATAAACGGGTCGGCATAACCGAGTTTGCCCGGATCGTCCGTATAGCGGTTGTATGTCGCGTACCAGCGTTCTTCGCTGTGAGCGATCGACATGAGCATGTGTTTCGCATCCGCGCGACGCGTTCGGAATACGTAGTGGCTATACGACGTAACGGCTATCGCCGCCAGAATGGCGGCGATAGCCACAGCGACCACCAATTCAAACAATGTAAAACCGCGTAAGCGATCCATCGCCGGTCTCCTCTTACGGTTCCTGGGTTAATACCGACCACGAGCGTCGTCGCCAAATGGGGCTATCGAATGAAAGTGGCGAATCCAGATCGGCCTTCTTGCCCTTCAGTGTCACGCCAGGAAGAAGCAACTTGCCGCCGCCGATAGCTGTCGCCATGGGTGGCGTGCCGGTAGCTTGAGTCGTATTGACCATTGCACCCATGTACGAAACCCCTCCGAATGAAGCGATGGTGTCGCCTGGACCACCTGTGAGCGCATCGACGGCCATGACGGCACCATTAGCGCGTACAGTGGAATCGCTGCTGTTTGGCACCAGTGTGCTGATGAGAACCGTATGGGTGTTAAACAAGGCCGACGGCGTTGTCACGACACGTTCGCCAGCCATCAGATCCAAATCGAAGTACCATCCACCAGCTTTGGCCGAAACGGGGTTGGCGGTAAGACTGCGCAATGTCGCACCGGCCAATGGATCAGATCCATTCGAAACAACGGCCTGGCTTAACCTCTGTACCTGCAGGTTACTGTGGACGACCGTTACGGGATTTCCGTTGGTGTCCACCACATCCCTGATGCCGTAGACAGATTGAAGCGGCATATCTGTGATGCTGTTGTCGCCGTCGCCCAGATATTTCCCCGTGCCGAATACGACGATAAAGCGATGATTGGCCCCATCAGGAAATAGGCGCGGCATGATGGTGATAGGTTGGGCATCTTGCGTCGTAGGGCGGTATGCCAGAGTGACTTTCCAATTCGCCGGATTGGGCGCAGATAGATCGAAGCGCCAGAGGTTTCCGGCAAGATCACCAGCAAACGCCACATCGTCAACCTGATCGTTGTTGTAATCGCCGAGCACGGGCGAAGACAGGCCGTAACTGGCCACCCCGCCGATATCCGTAGGAGTCTTTAATTCCGCAATGACGTCTCCTGTCTGAGCATCCAGTACGAAGAGCGCACTGTAGTTGCGCGGAGGCATCCCTGCGGAAGATTCGCAGTGCGCGGGCTTATCCGATCGACTGCAATCCGGAAAATAACCGCCAGGCACCAACACTGCCCACCGGCCACTTGCAAGACGAGCTATCGCGGGTTGCCCATAGGTGTATCCGAGATCGGCCGGATCGTAGGCATCCCCGGATAGCGATGTCCCAGTTGGGGCATCGGCGTCAAATTCCCACAACACGGTTTTTTGTGGAGAAACTTCGTCCACCGTTGTTGGATGCGTAATATCCAATGCATATATGCCACGACCGCCGAGGCGCAAGCCACCAGCCAATAGGGTGTGCCAGGTGTGATCGCCCCGTTGGCTAAAAAACACATCCCGCACGACTGGCGTGGCATCTACCGTCGGCGCGAACTGAAAACCAGAAGCATTCGTAAGGTTGCCGAGATTGCCGTAGACCCCGCGCGGCACAAAACTCCATAGCTCCCTACCGGCATTCAGGCCAGCGTTGTAAGCGGAGCAATGACCACTCTGATCGGACGTTATGCACTTGGGAACCGGCGCGCTGAACGCATGCAACATGCCATCGTTAGCGCCGACATAGACCACCGGCGACCGATCCGCATTTGCTGCGACGAATTGGTCGTAGCTCTGCGCACCGGGAGCCATTTCAGCGGATGCCACCGATACACCAAGGATCTTTGTGGGCCATGCCCCGCTGTAATTTCCCGTGGGATAACTAACATAGACCGTCTGGGAATCGATAATGGCACCCAACAAACTGCGGCGTTTCCGCATCAGGCCATTCGTCTCATCAGTACGGACGCCTCGTAGATATTCCACGCGAGCTGCGAGCGTGTCGCTGGTGACATCCTGAGATACTGACGTTATCAAACCTTTTATTTCAGCTGCATCAAAATGTGCCCCAGGCTCGAACGCCATGCCAGTCACGAGCCCCGCGCTATCGGAGCTAGCGGTGAAGATCGTGCGAGCAGCTGGCGGCGTTGCTGCGGCATCCGTCAACATCGAACCGGCGTCCCACAGGAAGCGCGAAAGAGTTCCATCAGCATTCAACGGAACTGCTTGCAGAAGGCCAGACCAATCAACGGGATCGTAGCCGCCCTCGAAGGCGAGCGAACCCGTAGCCAGCACATTCGTATTCAAACCGAGGATATCCAGCTTCGGCGCGCCTTGTGGTCGGTCCAATGGCGTAGGGCTGAGTTCTACGGTGCCTGGAAGTGTTGTTATGGGAATCTGGACATCCGCCGCTAACGATGCGCCAAAGCACGCAAGTATTGCTAGCACACCCATTGCCAGCCGCCTTCGTCGACCGAGGAAGAGAGTGCGGAGTTTCCTCACGAGACCAGACTTAGTAGCTGACTGGCGCATCGAAAGTACTCTGCACAACGCTCACCACATTTGGGTTGCCGCCGGTTGCACGCGCCGTGATGCGGTACATATGAACATCCAACTGGTCCGTTCCATTGTTATTAGGACCGGTATTTCCTGACTCGTGCAGCTCATTAGTGCCCGACGATTGCTCGCTGCCAAGATCCTCAATGATGTAGACAGGGTTCTTTGCGAGTGCCGCGGTCGGTTGCCCGCCATCGCTTGTGTAACCGCTACGACCCGGGCCGGTATAGGCTATGCCGATGTTAGGCAACCACCCCTGTGCTGATTGAAATACCGTAACGGCACCGTTAGCCTGGTATGGCGCACTGGTTGGACGGTAAATCACACAACCGTCGTCATGCGAAATACTGCCCTCAAGACAATGAAGATGAGTAGCCGGCTGACCGGCCATCCACCATATCTTGTATTCCGCCCCACGCAACGCGGTCTCGGCACTCATTCGCGCCTGCTGCGCGTTACGCAAGCTTCCGGCCATGCGCTCCTGCAACAACGAATGTTCGGAAGCACTGAGAACGAGCACTGTGATCAGCATCAGAAAGATCAGTGCGGTAACCAGGGAGGAGCCTTGCTGGAGAAGCGATCTACTACTTTGAAATTGAAACATCCTGCACTTTGTTTTCATGTCGACATCCTTGCGACAGTTAGCTGGAACAACGTGGTTCTCTAAGGATTGAAATTGCGCACAGCAACCACCGCCGTGAATTCGCGCCGCAACATAGGAAGCGGAAAGCCCTGTTGGATCGGCGTTAGCTTGCGACCAGCAGCGGTGGGCGACTCGGGCGCTGATATTGCATCGGACGGACTGTCCGAAAGATACGTGTATGCCAGCTCATCGGGCGTCAATGAATACAGCGGTTGCTGACCATCTATCAGCAGATCTATCTCGATAAGACTTACCGACCGCCAAAGACAGCCGTGGTCGTCACTACCTCGAATCGGCATCGGTACGGATGGGCAATCGGTCCGTGTGCTGTTGTCAACCTGCTCGGCGCTGTAATAGCGAAGCGTGCCGTCGGCAAGTTGCACGCCGTATTTGAAATCAAGTCGCTCGACACCACGTGCGATCTCTTCCGACGACCCGCCATGTAAGGCCGTGCTGCCACCGTTGACCCTGCGTATGAGAGCCCCCGTGGTGTGCCCCATGCCGTCGCCGTTATCCACCACTTTCAGGTAGTAGGTAACGGTCTTCACATCGCGACTGAGATCGAAAAGCTTTGGTGCAACCCCATTTTGTAGCGACACCGGTTGAACAAAATTGTTGCCGGTCGACCGAAGCTCTGCCGATTCCTGACCTGAGACGGCAAAGATCTGGCTACCCGCGCAATCGGCCAGCATGGCAAGCGGGTCCTTCGATTGGAAATCTTTTATGGCAGGCTCGTTTGATGCGGGCGCCAGCCTGATGCTCAACGTTCCATCTACGTTGCTGACGAGCGCATTTCTTCCTGCACTACCGTTGGGCGCAATCAACCATCCACCTGAAGAATCGAGATAGCGCACAGTGATGACCGACGCACCCACCACGCGCTTTCCAACCGCTGTCCCCATCGCCGGAATGCTGAATCCATTGGCGCCTTGTTTATTGCTGGGGTCCATAGGCGTGCAACTTTTCGCCGTGCACTCATAACCGCGCATCGCGAGGAACGATGGCAGCGAATAGGGTTGGCTAGGCGCAGCCGGATAGGGGCTGCCCCACGGCGTCGTCACGTCGCTCAGCGCAGCCATGAGCGCACCCGCATCACTGGCGTATACCGTGGGTGCGCGCAAGCTGTCTTGATAAGAGCCCGCGGCCGTGGCATGTGCATTACCCCCGGTATTGCTGCAGTACTGGGCACCGCTCATGGCCAGATCGTTCCTGACCTGACTGATCGCAAAACGCCCCTCTTCTTGCAGGCGCGCGAGCTGCGCCTGTGCACGATAGCTATCGGATGTGCACGTAAATACGGCAATAACGCCGGCGCTTACCATCAGTCCTAATGCCATGGCGATCATCAGCTCGATCAATGAGAGACCCTG
The DNA here is from genome assembly GCA_903970555.1 of Vulcanimicrobiota bacterium. Classification (GTDB taxonomy): domain Bacteria; phylum Pseudomonadota; class Gammaproteobacteria; order Xanthomonadales; family Rhodanobacteraceae; genus Dyella_B. The sequence goes on along the minus strand of CAJCJD010000123.1, from coordinate 2,175 downwards.
TTGCGTCCTTGCGCAACGACGGCCGCTCATGGCTGAAACTCCCAGGCAAACGTCTGCAGCGAACGATCGCTATCGCCGGTCGCCGCAAAGCCTGCACCCAACTCCGTCCAAGACATGGTCATCTTGCAACTGCCGCCATACGGCGGCTGCAACGCAATCTGATCGCTGCTAGGCATGTAAGCCAAACCCGTCTGGCTACACGCAATGGTCGCCTGCGCACCTGCCGGTAAGAACGTCTGCAACTGGCTGCTCCAGACACCTTGATCATGCAAGGCTCGTTGCTTGGGCCTGCATCCGCCATCGCAAGCCTGTGCACTTCTAATGGGATATCTGCCGTTGTAGTCGCCGCTCCATACACCGATAGGATTGGCCTGCATGCGATCGGCCATGCTTTGCGCGAGAAAAGTAACCTGCGTGCGCAGGTAAGCCGCGTGGTTAGAGCGCACAGACATCACCAGCAAACCCGCGACACCTAACAAACCGATGCTGAAGATCAAGACGGCGACCAACACCTCAATCAAGGTGATGCCTCGCTGATACGGCAGGTGTTGCATGGATGACGTTCCCTGTTATCCCGGCAAATACTCTGACCGTTGAAACACACGCGCACCAGACTCCCAACGACTGACAGCAAACCCGGCGCGAGGCCGTTCTGAGAGTCAGCGAGTACCGCCAACGGCTGTCGACCAGAACTGAACGGCCAGCTGGCCGCTTGCAGCCCACCGAGCGGCCCCTTAAACTATGCGGCTTCGCCGGAATAGCTCAGTTGGTAGAGCGGCGCATTCGTAATGCGTAGGTCGTAGGTTCGATTCCTATTTCCGGCACCATTTTTTTTCTTAAAATACAGCCCCTTACATAGACTTCAGTAAGGCACTGTGTTGCAGAATTTGGCACAATTTGGCGCCTCAGTTGTGCCAAATTTGTGCCAAGCAAATCCCCGCACAGCGTACTTGTGCCATCCCCCCGGGATTTCAGCACTTTAACCCTAACTTCTGCGCACTAGAGACTTGTGCTAGCGTGTCTCGCGTCAGCGAATAGTGGCCGCCTATCGCTGATTCAACAGATGGGGACGCGCAACAAATCCGTCCGGTTTCACCTTGGGACCTCCGTGCAGTAACCGGAGGGAGGTGCAATCTCTGATGCATACCTTCGGGTGTGCGGGAGTGCACTTGTGACCCAAGATCAAAAGCAAGATTCATCCAATTTGCCCACTGTTACGGAAATGCGCCTTCTGGTGGTTGACGACCTCGCCGCAATCCTTGGAAGGAAGCCCAGTAGCATTCGCAGTGACGCGTCGAGATGCCCCCGTTCCCTGCCGCCGTTGGTTCGTATCCCCGGTGCCCGCCGCTTACTTTGGCGAAAGCAGGATGTTGAAGCTTGGTTGGCGGGACTAGTTGCACAACCAGCACCCCCTCCCTCGACTATAGCTACGGGCCGTCGCCGCGGGAGGCCTCGCAAGACAGCAAAGCAGGTGCGTTCCGAGCAGCAATGAAAATCCAGTCAATGCACACCAAGATGCCATGCACCTGAACGCCCCCGCAGTTGCACGCTTCCCCGCGTGCAACTGTTAAACCACATACCGGCGCCAATCATAGTGCCCTTACAGTCGTTGACATACCAAGGTCCATAGGCTTCGCCCTTGGCAGGCGTGCATTGTGGTACCAACGAATTTCGATGCCGATGACTTCATCGCATAGCACGAATTTACCCTTGCAGCGGCGCAACCTTGCAGACCCTTGGATAATGTGACCTTTACGAACCAAGGGGGAGCGCAAATGAAAAGCGACGACCTGGCCAAGATGTATAACGAGGGCCAAGTGCAATATTCGTATTTCCTGATAGCCGCTGCCGGTGCGGCCATCGGTTACACAATCAACAAGCTGGATGGTCCGGGTCCCGCCACAATCATGATGATTCCGGGCATCGTAGCGCTCGTTTGTTGGCTGGTCAGCTTTATCAACGGTGGGCTATATGTGTCGGCAGGCCTGAAAGCTCTGGGAAGCCAGCACATCCTTTTCGAACTGAATGAAGGCATTGAACCGCCCCGGCTTCATCGGAGGCTCCCAATCTTGAGAAGATGGAGCCATGACAAAGCAAACGTATTCCAAGGAAGTTCGCGAGCGAGCGGTGCGCATGGTGCGCGAGCATCAACCTGATCATCCATCGGAGTGGGCG
>CAJCJD010000122.1 GCA_903970555.1 Vulcanimicrobiota bacterium | reverse complement strand
TTACTCATTGCTTGATCCGCGATTCGATGCGCCGATCGGGAATGAACCAGATCGCAGCCACCGTGGCATAAAGTAAACAAGACACCCACGGCGCCACGAACGCCAGCAGTATGCCAACCAGGTAAATGGTGACGGCGACCTTGCCTTTCCAGTCACTGCCAATCGCCTGCGCCAGCAACGACGATTTCCCGCCGTTGGCCGCGATCAGGCAGTACTGAAGCGGCAGCCACGCCAGCGCGGACATCAACAACACCACGCCGTACAACGCGACTGGAAGCTGCGCGAAATGGTTCTCGCCCATCCACCCCGTTGCTACCGGCATAAGCGATAGCCAGAACAACAGATGGAGGTTCGCCCAAAGCACGCCGCCGCTCACCTTTTCGGAAGCATGCAGGAGATGGTGATGGTTGTTCCAATAGATGCCCACGTAAATAAAGCTCAATACGTAGCTCAGGAAAACCGGCCATTGCGGAAGCAGCACATCCCAGCTGTCGCCGTGCGGCACCTTCAGTTCCAGCACCATGATGGTAATGATGATGGCCAACACGCCATCACTGAAGGCTTCAAGCCGCCCCTTGTCCATTGCTTCCCCTCCAACGACGACGAGCGCCCTCGCGGGCGCCCGTCCTCAAACAGCTTGCGTCATCAGGACGCTTTACCGTCGTTCTTCACTTCGGTGAATTCGGCGTCAACCACATCGTCCGGTTGCGCGGAACCACCCGGACCCGGGCCGTGCTGCGCGCCGGCATCGGCCGAACCGCCGCCCTGGGCCGCAGCATAAAGCGACTGCGCAACCTGCTCCAGCTTCTGGATCTTCGATTCGATCGCGGCCTTGTCGTCGCCGTCTTTGACCTTTTCCAGATCCGACAGTGCACCTTCGATCGAGCTCAGCTGATCGCTGGGCACCTTGCCGCCGTGTTCCTTCAGCGCACTGCGCGTGGCGTGCACTAGCTGATCGGCCTTGTTGCGCGTGCTGACCAGCTCGTGGAACTTCTTGTCTTCTTCCTTGTTGGCTTCGGCGTCGGCGACCATGCGCTGGATTTCTTCATCGGTCAGGCCCGAACCGGCCTTGATCTCGATCTTCTGTTCCTTGCCGGTCTTCTTGTCCTTAGCCGACACGTGCAGGATGCCGTTAGCGTCGATGTCGAAGGTCACTTCGATCTGCGGCATGCCGCGCGGCGCGGCGTCGATGCCGGTGAGGTCGAACTTGCCCAGCGATTTGTTGGCGTTGGCGCGCTCGCGCTCACCCTGTAGCACGTGCACGGTGACGGCCGTCTGGTTGTCGTCGGCGGTGGAGAAGACCTGCGAGGCCTTGGTCGGCACCGTGGTGTTCTTCTCGATCAACTTGGTCATCACGCCGCCCATCGTTTCGATACCGAGCGACAGCGGGGTGACGTCGAGCAGCAGCACGTCCTTCACCGAACCGCCCAGCACACCGCCCTGGATCGCCGCGCCCACAGCGACGGCTTCGTCCGGGTTGACGTCCTTGCGCGGCTCTTTGCCGAAGAAGTCCTTCACCGACTCCTGCACTTTGGGCATGCGCGTCTGACCGCCGACAAGGATCACTTCGTCGATGTCGGACACACGCAGGCCAGCGTCATTCAACGCGGTGCGGCACGGATCGATGGTGCGCTTGACCAGGTCTTCCACCAACGCTTCGAGCTTGGCGCGGGTGAGCTTGATGTTCAGATGCTTCGGACCGGAGGCATCGGCCGTCACATACGGCAGGTTCACTTCGGTTTGATGCGAGGACGACAGCTCGATCTTGGCGCGCTCGGCGGCATCCTTCAGGCGCTGCAGCGCCAAAGGATCCTTGCGCAAATCGATGCCCTGATCCTTCTTGAACTCTTCGATCAAGTAGTCGATGACACGCATGTCGAAGTCTTCGCCACCGAGGAAAGTGTCGCCGTTGGTGGCCAGCACTTCGAACTGCTTCTCGCCGTCGACTTCGGCGATTTCGATGATCGACACGTCGAAGGTGCCGCCGCCGAGATCGTACACAGCGATCTTGCGATCGCCGCCTTTCTTATCCATGCCGTAGGCCAGCGCAGCGGCGGTGGGCTCGTTGATGATGCGCTTGACGTCCAGACCGGCGATGCGGCCGGCGTCCTTGGTCGCCTGGCGCTGGCTGTCGTTGAAGTACGCCGGTACGGTGATGACGGCTTCCGTGACGGGCTCGCCAAGGTAATCCTCGGCGGTCTTCTTCATTTTCATCAGCACTTTCGCAGAGATTTCCTGCGGCGCCATCTTCTTGCCGTCGGCGGTCTGCACCCAGGCGTCGCCGTTCTCATGCGCAACGATGCCGTACGGCACGATGTGCAAATCTTTCTGCACTTCAGCGTCGGTGAATTTGCGGCCGATAAGGCGCTTCACCGCGTAGAAGGTGTTCTTCGGATTGGTGACGCTTTGGCGCTTGGCGGGCGCACCGACCAACACTTCGCCGTCCTTGGTGAAGGCGACGATGGATGGCGTAGTGCGATCGCCCTCCGCATTCTCGATCACTTTGGTGGTACTGCCATCCATGATGGCGACGCACGAATTGGTCGTGCCCAGGTCGATGCCAATGATCTTGCCCATGTGTGTGCTCCGGAAATCTCGCGAGCGGCCCCTCGGCCGCGAATGACTTTCAAATGGGGCTTTGCCGAAGGTGGTTCAATATCAGCTAAACCCTGCAGTGTTGAAATTAAGGTCGCCGTTCAGTCGTCCTTGGCCACGGCCACCAAGGCCGGACGTAGCAATCGATCGTTCAATACGTAGCCTTTCTGCAGCACGGTAACCACCGTACCCGGCGCTTTGCCCGGCGCTTCGACCATGCTCACGGCATGATGACGTTCCGGATCGAGCGGCTGATCCAGCGGATCGACCTGCACCAGCCCGTTGTTGCCGGCGATGCGCAGCAGCTCCTTCAAGGTGAGGTTGATGCCTTCGCGCACGGCAGTGACGTCCCCGCCCTCCACCGACAAACCGCGCTCCAGGCCGTCGTAGATCGGCAGCAGGTCGTTCAGCAGCTTCTCGTTGGCGAAGCGGCGGGCCTGCTCCAGATCGCGATGCAGGCGGCGGCGCTGGTTTTCCAGCTCGGCCTTTTCGCGCAGCACGGTTTCGCGCAGCTCCTTGTTGCCCGCTTCCAGTTCGGCCACCTTGGCCTTGAGTGCGTCGAGCTCGGCGCTCGACGATGCGGCTTGTCCGCCGTTTTCAGGCGTTCCATTCGGCGGCTGCGAATCGCTGTTATGCATGAAAGACTCCAAACGTCATCCCGGGCCGACACCCAGTGCCGACCAGCAAAATTTGCGGGTAAAACCCGCCTCCCGAAGGGGTTATAAGGCCGTGGCGGCGCGATTCAAGGCTTCGCTGAGCAAGCCGGCAGTCGCCTGAACCACAGGTATTACCCGCTCGTAGGCCATGCGGGTCGGACCAATCACGCCCACGGCCCCCAGCAACCTACCCTGCGCACCATAGCTCGCGGTGACCACACTGCAACCATCCAGCGCAGCAAAACCCGATTCCTCACCGATGAATAATCGCACGCCGGGCGCTTTGGCGCAGACTTCCATCAGCTGCAGCAGCTCGTTCTTCTTCTGGAAAGCCTCGAACAGCTCGCGCAGGCGGTCCAGATCGGCCAGCTCCGAATAAGCCATCAGATTGGTCTGACCGCTAATCAGCATGCCCTCGCCTTCGCCTTGCGGGGCGAATGACGCGGCCGCCAGCTCCACCGCGCTGGTCAGCATGAGGTGCAATTCGCTGCTGGCTTCGCGCAATTCGCGCAGCAAATGGGCACGGATATCGTCTACACGCAGGCCAACGAAGTGCTCGTTGATGTAATTGGCAGCTTGTTCCAGTTCGCGGCCATCCAACGGCTTGGCCAGCTGTATCACGCGGTTCTGCACCTGGTTGTCCGAAAACACCAGGATCACCAGCACGCGTGCATCAGGGAGTGCCACGAAATCGATGTGGCGCAGCGGGAAATCCGTCTGGCGCGGCACGGTGACCACGCCGGCGAAGTGGGTCATCGCCGATAAGAGTGCCGACGCGTTGCCGACCAGATCGCGCACCGTGGCAGGCCCCGGTGGCAACTCGCGCTGCAGGCGCACCATCTCGTCACGCGGCACCGGCTTCAGTTCGATCAGGCTGTCGACGAACAGGCGCAGGCCGCGCGGCGTTGGGATACGCCCAGCCGAGGTATGCGGTGAGGCGACCAGCCCGGCCTCTTCCAGATCCGCCATGATGTTGCGGATCGTCGCCGGGCTTACGTCCAGCCCGGACGAGCGCGACAACGTGCGCGACCCTACCGGCTCACCATCGGCCAGGTACTGAGCAATCAGCGTGCGCAGCAGGCGCCGCGCGCGGATGTCGAGATCGGGGTGGTTAGGCATGCGCTGTGGCAATCCGTGAGACGGTAAAGAAATAAGGTGTGCCGGGGGAGATTGCAAGAAAGCCGGAGCAGATCGGGATCCTGCCCCTTCTGCTCGCTACTCTACGCTGTCCCCGCCCCTTACAATCTCACGAACCACTGCCGCCCTTACCCATGCTCACCTCTCTTTACGTCCGCCATCTCGCCGTCGTCGAAGAAGCCGATATCACCTTTGGCCCGGGCCTGACCGTTGTCAGCGGCGAGACGGGCGCGGGCAAATCCCTGCTCGTTGATGCCCTGATGCTGCTCGCAGGCGCCCGCGCCGACAGCAATATCGTGCGGGCTGGCAGCGACCGCGCCGAGCTGATCGCCGAGTTCGACCTGAAGGATCTGCCCGAGGCACGCGATTGGTTGCAGCGCGAAGAACTGGACGAAGATGGCGCCTGCCAGCTTCGCCGCGTGATCCGAGCCGAAGGCAGTTCGCGCGCGTGGATCAACGGACGCCCCGCCACGATCAGCCAAATGGGCGACCTAGCGACGCTGTTGGTGGAGATTCATGGCCAGCACGAACACCAGGCACTGCTGGAACGCGCGCATCAACTGAATCTGCTCGACGCGTATGCCGAAAACGAAACCCGCGTCGAACAGGTGCGTCAATTCGCCCTGCAGTGGCGCGAACTGGGTACGCGTATCCGCAAGCTAAGCGGCGGCGATGATCGCGGCCAGCGCCTTGAATTGCTGCGTCACGAATTGGCCGACCTGGAAAAATGGGCCCTTCCGCCAGCCCAGCTCGCGGAGCTGGAAGCCAGTCACAAGCGTCTGGCCAACGCCAGCAAGCTTACCGAGGGCATCACCGGCGTCGTCGATCTGCTCGACGGCGATAGCGAATTCGCGCTACGCCAGTCGATGGGACGCGCGCACGCTGAACTTGCGCGGCTGGCCGCACTCGACGACAGGCTGGCGCCCATGCTGGAACTGCTCGACAACGCGCAGATCCAGCTCAACGAGGCCGTCGATGGACTCGAACACTACGCGCAGGATGTCGATCTGGATCCCGAGCGTTATGCCGAGGTCGACACGCATCTCGCCCGTTTGCACGAACTCTCTCGCAGGCACCGCCTTCCCGTCGCCGAGCTCGACGACAAGCGCGCCGCGCTGCAAGCAGAACTCAATGAATTGGAAAACGCCGGCGAAGCACTCGAACGCCTCGGCACACAGCGCGAACAGCTGGAGCGAGATTACGCCAAGGCCGCGGATGCATTAGGCAAGGCCCGTCAAACCGCTGCCAAACGCCTCGGCAAAGAAGTCAGCACGCTGATGACCGAACTGGGCATGGCCGGCGGCGTGTTGCAGGTGTCGCTGGAACCTGCCGAAGGCAACGATCCAGACCCCCAAGGCCGCGAACGCTGCGAACTGCTGGTTAGCGCCAACCCCGGCCAACCACCGCGCCCGTTGCGCAAGGTTGCCTCCGGCGGCGAGTTAGCGCGCATCAGTCTGGCCATTGAAGTGGCCACGTTAGGTAAGGACACCATCGGCTGCATGGTCTTCGACGAAGTCGATAGCGGCATCGGTGGTGCCGTGGCCGAAGTGGTCGGGCAGAAGCTGCGCGCACTCGGCACACGTTGCCAGGTGCTATGCGTGACGCATCTACCGCAGGTTGCCGCTCAAGGTCATGCACATCTGCGCGTGAGCAAACATAGTGGCGGCGATTCCACGCATACGCGCATCGAATCGTTGAATACCGAGGGTCGCCGCGATGAGTTGGCCCGCATGCTGGGCGGCGTGGAGATCACGCGCGAAACACGCGCGCATGCCAAGCAAATGTTGGAGCGCGCACAAACCGCCTGACGCACATCTCAGGTTCGGCCGGGCAACAAGCCTCGTTCGCTGGCGATTCGGTAAAGATCCAGTTCCGAACCGGCACCCAGCTTGCCCATGAGGCTGGCGCGATGGATATAAACCGTCTTTTGGCCGATGCCCAACTCGCCCGCCACCTGTTTCGGCGCACGCCCAGCCGCCAGCAGCAGAAAAACTTCGCGCTCGCGTGCGGTGAGTCGATCAATCGGATCGAGCGTGTCGTTCGGCCGCTCGGCACGACGCTGGCGAAGGTCGGAACTGAGGAACTGCTCCCCACGCATCACCGCACGCAACCCAGCCACCAGTTCTTCCGGCGCCGCACCCTTGGTGACGTAGCCGCTAGCGCCACGTCGCAGCGCCTCGGACACATAAGGTTCGCCATCGTGCATGCTCAACACGACGATACGCGTGCCGACGGCCACGCTGCGCAAGTGTTCTATCAAAGGCAGACCGCTGCCATCGGGCAATGACAGATCGAGCGCCACGAGATCCGGACGCCGCTGGCTGATGGCCTCCACCGCATCGTCAGCATTACGGCACTCGGCTACCACCTCCAGATCAGGCTCCATTTGGATCAGCCGCTTGAAACCCTCGCGGACGATGGCGTGATCGTCGACCAGAACAATGCTATGCATGAGTGCACTGTAGCAGTCTGGAGGGCGGACGGAAGCGGTCCACATGTACCATCCGTGCATGCGACTGAAATCCCTCTCCCTGTTCACTTCCGGCCCATTCTTGGGCCTTGGCTACGCCCTGCTCTGGGCACTGCTCTGGCCAACCACGCAGCCTGATTGGACCCTGCAATTCGGCCTGCGTTTCGGTGTGCTGCTGCTCTCGCCGATGCGCTACTGGGCGTGGCTGATCGGCGGCGAGCTGATCGCCGCCGGCTTGATCGATTACCTGCACGGCTACTCGATGGGCTGGCGTGTTTTCGTCTATGGCGATTTGCCGCAGCCGATTGTGGTGGCCCTATGTTTGGGCCTGTTGCGCAGGGCCAATCTGCGTCCGAGCCTGCACGACCCGGAGGAAGTGTCGCGACTGCTGCTTTCTGCGGGCTTTACCGTCGCCGCCGCCACGGCCACCGATGCGCTGATGCTGGCGATGATCCATCAGCTGCCGCCTGCCGGCTTGTTGCACGCGCTGGGCGATGAGCTGCTGGGAAATTACGTCGGTTTGCTATTGCTGGTGCCGCCGCTGATTTTGATCTGGCGCGCGCGCCCCTCGAAGCAGGAAATGTCCGAGCTTTTAATGGACGGGCTGCTGGTAATGCTGCCTGCCCTGGTCATTCTATTGATCCTGACCGAGCAGGCCGCGCCGCAACGCGAGTTCGCCCGCGTGCTGTCACTAGCGCCGGTACTGTTCTTCGCCTTTCGCCACGGTTGGCGTGGCGCCAGCCTATCGATGCTTGTGTCGAGCCTTGGCATGGCGCTGGTCGATCGCGTGTTCACGCATGTCATTCCTACGGCCTCCTCGCATATGTTTCTCGCGGTCGCCGGTACCGGCGCACTCATGCTGGGCTCGGCCACGGATGCACTCCGCCGAAGCAGCGCGCGTGTCGCGGAACAGAACGTCTATCTCGCCGCAGTCAATCGACGGCTGGACCATCTCGCACGCCAATTGCGCGATGCCGCGCGCGGCAACATGCAAGCGGAAGAAAACCAGCGCCGTCACATGGCCGCTGAACTGCACGACGAGCTGGGCCAGAACCTCACTGCGATCCAGACCCATGTGAAGCTCGCACAAAACCGCCTGCAACAAGCTGGGCTGGAAGATATCGGTACATCAATCAACAGCATTCTCGGCCACATGCGCCGTGCCTTGCATCGTTTGCTGGACGATCTGCGTCCGGCGGTGCTCGATGAATTCGGCCTGATGCGCGCATTGGACGAAGGCCCCATTCGCGATCTACTCGGCACCGCCGGCATGGCCTACCACACCGAACTGTATGGCGATCCTCGCCTGCTCGAAGAAGACATCCGCACGGCGATCTATCGGCTTGCCCAGGAAAGCGCGACCAACGCGGTCAAACACTCCCAGGCTAACGAATTCCGTCTGCGCCTGCGTATCGGCGAGCGGACCGGCATAGCCCTGGCGCTGCTGGATATCCGCGATAACGGCATCGGCCTGCCCGACCGCGTCCCGCGCGGTGGACGCGGGCTGCAAGGCATGCGCGACCGGGTCACCTCGCTGGGGGGACTCTTCCGCTTACGGCCCGATCAGCAGGGCGTACACCTGCGCATTTTGTTGCGAAGCAGCATTTCTCGCCGTGAAACCAGTGACTTGTGACACTGTAACTAGGAAATTTTCCAATATCGGCAAAGTAAAAGCTTCGTTAGGATCGCTCCATCGATGTGGGGGAGCCGCCATCGCAAGATGGTGAGCGCGGGTCAGCCGTGGGGACGGCGGGCCCGAAGAATGGCAGGAAGCCATTCCGCCGGAGTCTGGACAAAAATCGCATATGACGAGCAACTCTCATACGCGAAGGTCAAGAGACAACGGTAAGCCGCCGGGCGGACAGGAGTCCTCCCGCGGCTTTTTTTATGGCTGAAATTCAAGGCTTTGCGGACAGGGCGAGCTATATCGCCCCATCACGCCAGACCTGCCTGTTGCTTATTTGCCCCGGTTTTTCGGACGGACGTACAGCACCAGGCTGTGATCCTGGATCTCGTAGCCATGCCGGGAAGCGATCTCGCGCTGCAGGCGCTCGATCTCCTCGCTGACGAACTCGATCACCTTTCCGCTGTCCACATCGATCATGTGGTCGTGATGTTGACCACGATCCAGTTCATAGACCGCCTGCCCGCCCTCAAAATTGTGCTTGCTGAGGATGCCGGCGGCTTCGAATTGGGTAAGTACCCGGTACACCGTAGCCAGACCAATATCTTCCTGATGGGCAAGCAGCTTCTTGTAGACGTCTTCGGCAGTGAGATGCCGGACCCCGTCTTCCTCGAAGATCTGGAGAATGCGCATCCGGGGATGAGTGACCTTCAGCCCGGCCTTACGGAGTTCTTGGGTTTCCTGCTCCATACGCAAGCTCCCGATACACGGTGGAATCAAGCCGTTAGTGTATCATCCGAAACTTCAACGATCCGGACGCAATACGAATGCAAAAGCTGATTCGCACGCTGGGCTTCGCCACGCTGGCCATTTCTCTCGCCGGCTGCCATATCGTGTATACCCCCGACGTGGCCCAGGGCAATCTGTTCGACAAGACCATCGACAAGAACCTTGCCGATCAGCTCAAGCCGGGTCTCACCAAGCGCCAGGTGCTGGTGCTGATGGGTACGCCGTCCGTCGCTTCGCCGTTCGACCAGAATCGTTGGGATTACGTGTCCACCTATTCGCATCGCGGCGAAAAGATGACCGTCAACACGATGAGCCTGTTCTTCAACAACGATACGCTAGTGCGCACCGAAGGTACGCTCTACATGCAGGACTCGTTGAAGCTGGTCAAGGAAAGCAACAAGTACAAGACCAACTACAACGTCAACGACAAATCGGGTGACAAGAACCCGGATGCCGGTGGTGATAGCGGTAGTGGCGACAGTGACAGCGGTGGTGGGGATAACGGCGGCGGCGATAGCGGCTCCCACTAAGTGCTCGTGGCAACGTCTCCACGGAGGCGTTGCGACATAACCTAGCGCGCGCGACGACGACGCGCGTCCTTGGGATCCAACGTAAGCGGCCGGTAGATCTCGACCCTGTCGCCATCGTGCAATATCTCGTCAGGCGCCACGCGCCGCGAAAAGACACCGATACGCGATGGATCAAAGGCGACCTCGGGCATCTCCTGCAAGATGCCCGATAGCTCAATCGCCGTCATCACCTGACTACCCGCCGGCAAGTTTACCTGTCGCAAAAGTTGCCGCTCCGCCGTGGCGCATACCACCTCCACGGTAATCCGGTCAGCCATAGACGCGTTCCGCTTCACGGCAGAAATCGTCGACCATGCGGTTGGCCAACCCCTGGAAACCGAGTTTGAGTGCCGCACCGCCGAGGCGTCCGGCATAATCGAAATCCAGCTCCAAGGCGACCTTACAGCCGTCCGTTCCCAGCGGGATGAAGTCCCACAAGCCTTCCAGGCTGCGGAATGGTCCATTCACCAGACTCACCTGCAGGCGTCGTGGACGATCGATCGTATTACGAGTGGTGAAACTGTGGTGGAACCCCGCGAACTTGAGATCCAGCCGCGCCACCAGCATGTTCTCCCCACGCTCGATCACCTCGGCATTGCCACACCAGGCGAAGCGCTTTGGGTATGCTTCGACCTCATTGACCAGGTCGAACATTTGCGCCGGCGAGTATTTCACCAGGGCGCTGCGGCGGATTTCGATCACGGCAGCCTCTTTATATAGTTACAGGTTGGGCCCGCATACGGCCAAGCCTGCAGTGGGCAACAAGCCCGAAGTTTAACGGACATGGCAAAA
>CAJCJD010000121.1 GCA_903970555.1 Vulcanimicrobiota bacterium | reverse complement strand
CGGTACCAACAAAGTGGCTCGGCTGGGGTGACATGCAGTGATACGGGGTAGGAAGAAAAATCCTTGTTAGTCAGATGGTTCGTGCGATTTTCGGCACGGAGCGGGACGGTCTGAAACCACCCTAATTCACTCCCACTCAATGGTAGCGGGCGGCTTGCCGCTTATGTCATAAACGACGCGAGAAATACCACGCAACTCATTGATAATTCTATTTGATACTTTGCCAAGAAATTCGTACGGCAAATGCGCCCAGTGGGCCGTCATGAAATCGATGGTTTCCACCGCGCGTAGCGCGATCACCCACTCGTAGGCACGGGCATCGCCCACAACGCCCACTGATTTCACCGGCAGAAATACAGCGAAAGCCTGGCTGACCTTGTCGTAGAGATCGGCTTTGCGCAGCTCTTCGATAAAGATGGCGTCGGCGCGAGCCAGGAGCTCAGCGTATTCGGGCTTCACTTCGCCCAGGATGCGCACGCCCAGCCCCGGTCCAGGGAACGGATGGCGATAGACCATCTCGCGTGGCAGCCCGAGCTCGACGCCGATGCGGCGGACTTCGTCCTTGAACAGTTCGCGCAGCGGCTCGACCAGTTTGAGCTTCATGTGCTCCGGCAGGCCGCCGACGTTGTGGTGGCTCTTGATGACGTGCGCCTTGCCGGTTTTGCTGCCAGCCGACTCGATCACGTCCGGGTAGATGGTGCCCTGCGCCAGCCACTTCACATGACCGTTGCCGGATGCGGTGACCTTGGCCGACTCCTCGTCGAAGATCTCCACGAAAAGACGGCCGATGATCTTGCGCTTGGCTTCTGGATCGGCCTCGCCTTCGAGGGCTTTGAAGTAACGCTCTGCCGCATTCACGCGGATGACCTTGACGCCCATGTGCTCGGCCATGGTGGCCATCACTTGGTCACCTTCCTGCCAACGCAGCAGGCCGGTATCCACGAACACGCAGGTCAACTGATCGCCAATGGCGCGATGCAGGAGTGCGGCAACGACCGACGAATCCACGCCACCGGAAAGACCCAGCAGCACATGATCTTTGCCCACCTGCTCGCGCACGCGGGCGATCTGGTCGTCGATGATGTGCGCGGCGGTCCACAGTGTCTGGCAGCCGCAGATCTCCGTGACGAAGCGCTTAAGCAACGCATTGCCCTGCTTGGTATGTGTCACTTCCGGGTGGAATTGAACGCCGTACCAGCGCTTGGCTTCGTTCGACATCGCGGCGACCGGAATGCGATCGGTGGTTGCCGTGATGGTGAACCCCGGCGGCGCCTTGGCGACGTGATCGCCGTGGCTCATCCACACATCGAGCGATTGGTCGGACGGGTGGTCGCTGAGACCCGCGAACAAACGATCCGCCGCAACGATATCGACACGCGCATGGCCGAACTCGCGCGCATCGGCCGCTTCCGTAGCGCCACCCAGCTGCGCGGCCAGCGTCTGCATGCCATAGCAAATGCCGAAGATGGGCAGGCCCGAATCGAACACTTCCTGCGGCGCTTTTGGCGCGCCATGCAGCGTGGTGGACTCTGGGCCACCGGAAAGGATGATGCCTTTCGCACCGAACGCCTCAATCTCGGAGGGATTGTGGTCCCAGGCCCAGATTTCGCAGTAGACGCCGATCTCGCGGATACGCCGCGCAATCAGCTGGGTGTACTGCGCGCCGAAGTCGAGGATGAGGATCTTGTCGCTATGGATATTGGTCATGGCGGCGAAGTCTGGGTGAGGGATAAGTTGGAATGTGCGTTGCCGTCATCCCGGCGCGAGCCGGAGGTGCTTTACAACAGCCAAACTGGTCATCCAGTCCGAGTAAAGCGGTGCGAAGCACTCAAAAAAGTTCTGTGTGCTTCGCACGTACGTTTGACTGAATTCCGGCTTTCGCCGGAATGACGAGCAATGACGAGCAGGAAGTGCTCACGAATTCAGCCGGTAGTTCGGCGCTTCCTTCGTGATCTGGATATCGTGCGGATGCGCTTCGGTTACGCCGGCAGAAGTGACTTTGACGAACTGTGCCTTGTTGCGCACATCGTCGATCGTCGCCGCGCCGAGATAACCCATCGAAGCGCGCAAGCCACCGATCAACTGGTGAATGATGTTGCGTAGCGGACCGCGGTACGGCACGCGCCCTTCGATGCCTTCCGGCACCAGCTTGTCGGCGTCGGCTTCGTCTTGGAAATAGCGATCCTTGGAACCGAGCGCCATCGCGCCAATCGAGCCCATGCCGCGATAGCTCTTGTAGGAGCGCCCCTGGAACAGCTCGACCTCGCCCGGTGATTCCTCGGTGCCAGCGAACATGGAGCCAAGCATCACCGTGGACGCGCCGGCAGCCAGCGCCTTAGGAATATCGCCGGAATAGCGGATGCCGCCATCAGCGATCAGCGGAATCTCATCCTTCAGTGCGGTGGCGACCATGTCGATGGCGGTAATCTGCGGTACGCCCACACCCGCGACAACGCGCGTGGTGCAAATCGAACCAGGACCCACGCCCACCTTCACCGCATCGACGCCGGCATCGAGCAGCGCACGCGCCGCTTCGCCCGTGACGATGTTGCCGGCGATCACTTGCACCTGCGAATAGCGCTTCTTCACCCATCCGGCGCGATCAATCACGCCTTGCGAATGACCGTGTGCGGTGTCGACCACGATCACGTCCACGCCCGCATCGATCAGCGCTTCGACGCGCTGCTCGGTATCGCCGCCCACGCCGACCGCCGCGCCGACGAGCAGGCGCTCGTGCGCATCCTTGGCGGCATTGGGGTTGTCGCGTGCTTTCTGGATGTCCTTGACGGTGATCAATCCGCGCAATTGGAAGGCGTCGTTGACCACCAACACTTTTTCAATGCGGTTCTTGTGCAGCAGCTGCAGCACTTCGTCCTGGCTGGCACCTTCGCGCACGGTGACCAACTTATCCTGGCGCGTCATGATGTTGCGCACCGGATCGTCGTGCTTGCGCTCGAAGCGCAAATCGCGGCTGGTGACGATACCGACCAGTTGCTCGTCTTCGACAACCGGCACGCCAGAGATGTTGTGCGCACGGGTCAGCCTGAGCACCTCGCGGATCGAGGTATGCGGGCCGACGGTAATGGGGCTGCGAATGACACCGGCCTCGAACTTCTTCACCAGGCGCACTTCGGCAGCCTGCTGCTCGGCGGTCATGTTCTTGTGGATGATGCCGATGCCGCCGTTCTGCGCCATGGTAATGGCTAATCGGGCTTCGGTGACGGTGTCCATGGCAGCGGACACGATGGGGATGTTTAGCCTGAGGTTCCGCGTGAGCCGCGTGGAGGTATCCACATCGCGCGGCAAGACTTGGGAATGGGCCGGGACGAGATAGACGTCGTCGTAAGTAAGGGCCTCGGCGAGGATGCGCATGCGAAAAGTCCCGCTGCAAAGAGAGGATTATACGCGGGAGCCGAGCGTGGCGCGAGAGCTGCCGACAAGAATGGTGCCAGTTAGTGCACGAAAATGGCTGGAAAGCGCACTCGTTTAGCTCCCATTAACCTGGCAGGAAGCCGAGCGATACCCGCGCTTCCTAGCCGCGAGCTTGAGCCGCTTCGAGCGTGTTTTCCATCAAGGTCGCCACCGTCATCGGGCCCACACCACCGGGTACCGGCGTGATCCAACTGGCTCGTTGTGAGGCGACGTCGAAGTCGACATCGCCAACAAGACGCCCATCGTCCAAACGGTTGATGCCGACATCGACCACCACAGCGCCCGGCTTGACCCATTCACCTTTCACCAGGCCCGGCTTGCCCACCGCAACGACCAGAATGTCAGCCTGGCGAACGTAGGTTTCCAGGTCGCGCGTAAAACGGTGGCAACAGGTTGTGGTACACCCGGCGATCAGCAATTCCAGCACGAGGGGGCGGCCGACATGGTTGGAAACGCCGACGACGACGGCATGCTGCCCGCGCACCGGA
The DNA here is from genome assembly GCA_903970555.1 of Vulcanimicrobiota bacterium. Lineage (GTDB taxonomy): Bacteria > Pseudomonadota > Gammaproteobacteria > Xanthomonadales > Rhodanobacteraceae > Dyella_B. The sequence goes on along the minus strand of CAJCJD010000121.1, from coordinate 8,687 downwards.
CGATCGGTATGTCCCAACAGGGTTATCACGCCCTTAGGTGTGCACGGGCGCAAACCGAAACGGCGCAGCGCAAGGCGGCCGACATTGACGGCCTGGAAGCCATCCACGTCCTTGTTCGGATCGATGCGATCGACCAGGGCATCTTCGTCGATATGATCCGGCAGCGGCGATTGCACCAGGATGCCGTGCACTGCCGGGTCCGCGTTGAGCCGATCGATCAGTGCGAACAGTTCTGCCTGAGTAGTCATCGGCGGCAGGTCGTAATCGAAGGAGCGGAAGCCCACCTGATGGCAGGCTTTGCGCTTGTTGCGCACGTAGACCGAAGACGCAGCATCGTCCCCCACCAGTACGACAGCCAAACCAGGCTCGTCGTGACCCTGTGCCTTGCGCTCTGTTACGCGCTTGGCGATCCGGTCCAGCAGTTCCTGCGCGATGCGTTTGCCGTCGAGGATGCGTGCGTTCATGAGGTGTCCTGGCCTTTCTGAGCGACCATTATCCCGGCTTGTCCGCTAACTAGCCATGCCCGTAGACGCACCGATGGGTGGTGATTACCCACTCAACTTGCAGAAACGCTCGATGTCTTCATAACCGTTGAACACGGCCGTCGCCCCGCAGCCGGGACAGGCCGGATCGCGCGGCAAGCGTGTTTCGCGAAAGCGCATATTGAGTGCGTCGAACGACAATAGCCGCCCGATTAATGACTCGCCGATACCTAGTATCAACTTCATCGCTTCGGTCGCTTGCAACAAACCAACGATGCCGGGCAGCACACCCAATACGCCGGCTTCACTGCAATTGGGAGCGTCGTCGGCAGCAGGCGGTTCGGGAAACAGGCAGCGATAGCATGGCGAATCGTTACGACGCGGATCGAATACGCTGACTTGCCCGGTAAAGCGTTCGACGGCGCCGTAGACCATCGGCATGTTCAGCCGCCGCGTCGCTGCGGCAAGCAGATAACGTGCGGGAAAATTGTCGGCACCATCGATGACCAGGTCATGCCCGGTCAACAAACGTTCGACGTTGTCCGCGCGCAGGCGCTCATTGCGCAAATCGATCTGGATGCGCGGATTGAGTGCCGCCAACGTCATGCGCGCGGACTCGGTCTTGGGCATGCCTACGCGCGCATCGGCGTGGATCACTTGGCGATGCAGATTCGAACGTTCGACGCGATCATCGTCGACCAGCGTGAGGCGCCCTACTCCCGCAGCAGCTAGATAAAGCGCCGCGGGCGCACCAAGTCCGCCAGCGCCAAGCAACAGCGCGCTGGCCTGGCTGAGTTTGAGCTGTCCGGATTCGCCAACCTGAGGCAAGCGCAACTGGCGCGCGTAGCGTTCGACGGCGTCTGTATCGAGACTGCTTGCGCTGATCGGTAAACCCTCGCTTTTCCATCGTTCGAAACCACCTGCCACCGATGAAACGTGGCGATAGCCCATGCGTTGCAGTGCTTCTGCAGCAAGCAGAGATCGCCGCCCACTCGCGCACAGCGCAAGGATGACGCGTTCGCGATTGGGTTCGCTGTCCTCGATGCGTAATTCGAGAAATCCGCGTGACAGCGCCAGCGCGCCGACAGGCGAGCCCGCAGCCCGCTCATTTTCCTCGCGCACATCGATCAGCAGCGCGCCCTGCGCTTGCTGGCCGAATGCCTCGGCGGGTGAAATCTCCGGCACGCGCTGACGCAGCTCTGCCAACCAGGAATCGCGGTCTAGGGATTCGCTCATGCCTACAGTGTAAGACGACGCGGGTATTACTTGCGCTTCTTCATCTCGCGAATCATGCGCTGGCGCTTGCGCTGTTGTGCTTCGGTAAGCACATTCCTCTTGCCTGCGAAGGGGTTCTCACCGTCGCGGAACTCGATACGCACTGGCGTGCCTTCCAGCTTGTAGCGCTTTCGAAAGAAATTCTCGAGGTAACGCCGATACGCCGGTGCAATGTGCTTGGTACGGCTGCCATGGATAACGATGGTTGGCGGATTGCTGCCGCCCGGATGGGCAAAGCGCAGTTTGGGGGCATGCCCGCGCACCAGCGGCGGCTGGTAGCTTTCGTAGGCGCGCTCCAGCGTTTTGGTGAGATCGGACGAACCGAGCTCGCGTGTGGCGGAACTATGAGCACGCACCACCGCACGCATCAATTCGCGCAGGCCGGAGCCATGCAACGCCGAAATGTAGACCTGCTTGGCCCAATCGACGAAGGCCAGACGGCGATCGAGCGCGCGTTGGCATTGCTCCCGTTGGTACGCATCCATGCCGTCCCACTTATTGACGGCAATCACCAACGCTCTGCCTTCTTCGATCGCGTGACCGATCAGCGTCAAATCCTGATCGGCGAGGTTTTCGCGCGCATCGATCATCACCACAACCACCTGTGCGGCGGCCATGGACTGCAGTGTCTTGATGACGCTGAATTTCTCGACGGCTTCTTCGACGCGCGCCTTGCGACGCACACCGGCTGTATCGATCAGCGTATAGCGCTTACCGTCGCGCTCCAGCGGCACACGGATGGGATCGCGTGTGGTGCCGGCAACGTCGGAGACAATCAAGCGATCCTCGCCGAGCAGGCGATTGATCAACGTCGACTTGCCTGCGTTGGGGCGCCCGACGATGGCCACTCGGATGCTGCCCTCCTCGCCCGGAGCCAGCTCTTCGTGAACATCTTCCGGCAGCAGCGGGAGCGTGGCGGCGATCAGTTCTTCCGTACCGCGATTGTGTGCCGCTGAAAGAGGCAACGTCTGGGAAATGCCGAACACAGCGAATTCCGCCAGGGCATTGTGCTCGTCCAGGCCATCGGTCTTGTTGACCGCAGCAATGATCGGCTTGCCACTGCGACGCAGCTCGTCGAGGATGCTGCGGTCCTGGGGTAGCAGACCGTCGCGCGCATCCACCACAAACACCAGTACCTGCGCCTCATCGATGGCTAGGCGCACCTGCTGTGCGGTAAGGGCTTCAATGCCTTCATCGACACCGGACAAACCGCCGGTGTCGACCACGACGAATGGCCGCTCGCCAGTACGGCAAATACCGTAATGGCGATCTCGGGTGACGCCTGGCATGTCGGCCACCAGGGCGTCGCGACTACGCGTCAACGCATTGAAGAGGGTCGATTTACCGACGTTGGGACGACCGACCAGGGCGATGACAGGCAGCACGAATCATAGTTCCAGAGATTATTTCGCGCCGAGGCGATAAGCGGCGATATGACCCTGCACGTCGACGACGTACGCCAGGTCACCGACGACCACCGGTTGAGCGCGAATGGCTTTCTTGGAAAGGCGCTCGCGCCCGGCCAAGGCACCATCGCCAACTTGCAGCCAGTGCACATAGCCTTCGATGTCGCCGACAACCACGTAGTTACCTTGGACTGCCGGCGCAGTCAGCCAACGGTATTTCAGTGCGTCGCTCTTCCACATGTCGGCGCCGCTGGCCTTGTCGAACGCCCATACCTGGGAGTCTTCGTTAGCCGCGAAAAGGCCGTTGCTGTTGGCCGCCGTCGATGTGTAGGTGGAGAACGGACGTGCCCACAAGGGACGACCGCTCGGACCGTCCACTGCCGTCAAGCTGCCGTGATAGGCGTCGGCGTAAAGCGTGGTGCCGTCGAGCAGCACGTTGCCATCGGCATCGTTCATGCGATCGATGTCGGTACGGCCTTCGCCGCTGGACAATTTCTGCTCCCAGAGCTTCTCACCGTTGTCCAGGCGCAGCGCGATCAGTTTGCCGTCGTCACTGCCGAAGAAAATCACGCCGTTGGCGATCAGCAGCGGGCCATTGCCGCGCAGGCTGAGCAGCGGCACATTGCCTTGGTCATTGACCCAGCGGCGATCGCCGGTGCTGCTATCCAATCCGTACACGCGACCATCCTGCGTGCGCACGACGACCAACTGGCCAGATACCACCGGCGAGTCGATTACTTCTGACGGCAACGCACTGGTCCAACGCGCGCTGCCATCTTTGGCGTTGATACCGTAGACATGTCCGTTGAGCGTGCCGATCACTAGCAGATCGCCGGAAACGGTCGGGCCACCCGAGTAGTAGGCGTCGGGACGCTTCCTGTCGCCCCAACCGAACCAGCCGTGGAGGCGGGTCTTTTTCTCCCACAACGTCTTGCCGCTGGCAGCGTCATAAGCGGCGAGCACGCCATCGGTGCTGGCGGCATACAGCACGCCGTCAACGACGGTCGGTTGCATACGCACGCCGCTCACGCCGGCGCCATGGCCGACATGCGCGGTCCAGACCGTGGATACCTGGACGGTGGGTTTGAAATCCTTGGCCAATGGTGTCGGCGGCTGGATGTTTTCTTTCTTGAACGAATGACAGCCTGCGAGGGCTACCAGCGAACCGGTCAATACGATCAGCCAAAAACGTTTCATGCACCCTGCTTCCCGGCCGTGGCCAGATCGTCGATTTTCATTTGCACTTCATTGCCCTTCTGCGCATCCGGGCCCATGGCTTTCACGGCCGCCTGATAGGCCTTGAGGGCATCGTCGCGCCGTCCAAGCTTGACCAGCACATCGCCGCGTAGTTCCTGACCCACCATGGCGTAGCTGTCGGCGGGCATGCGATCAAGCGCGCTCAGCGCCTCCTGGGCATGGCCTTGTCCCAGCTGCACATGGGCGATACGCAGGTCCACCAGTGCCTTGAGCTCCTTGCTCGGCGCATGCTGTTCCGCCCAGCTGAGGGATTCGAGCGCCTTGTCGAACTGTTTGGCTTCCACCTGTCGGCGCGCGCGGTCGCTGACGGCGAACATGGCGTACGGCGAGTCGGCGTAATCGTTCATCAACTGCTGCGTCAAGACATCGACGGCGTTGCTGTTACCGCTATCGATCACCGACTGCAGCTGCTGATAGATACCGGATGCGGCGGTCTGGTGCGCCACCTGATGATTGCGCCACTGCTGATAGCCGAAAATGGCGATCAGGCCGATGATGACACCCACGACGATCGACAGGCCATTCTGCCTTAGCCATTTTTGTACGCGTTCGCTTTGTTCGTAGTCGTCGTATGCATCAAATGCCATGCAATCACCGTGTCGCAAGAGACGCCAGAAGGCGCCAGAGGGGGGTGTTCCTGAGTTGCCGCGATCCGCGACAACCGGCATTGCCCGCCTCGGGGGCGGACAATGCGCAAGCATAACCGATCAGGATGCTGGACGGACGCCGGAGCTGCCTTCAGGCACCGGCCGGCGCCGCTTTTCCGTCCTGAATATCGACGCGAAAATGCGCCACGTTGGAGTGGCGGTACGGGTCCAGCGTCATCGGCTGACCGTCGAGGTTAACCTGCGCGCCCGCAGCATTGCCGATGCGCACTTCCAGCGGCTGGTCGCAGCGATAGGTCTTGGTCGTTCCTGCCGGCAGCAGGCCGTATTCAAGACGCGAGCCATCTTTGCCAGTCACTTCCACCCAGCTGCTGTTGGCTAGACCGAGCGTTAGGCTATGACTGCCATTGCCAACCGTGGGCGCGACCGGGTTGTTCGTGGATGACGGTGCGACGGTGGCATCGCTGTCCATGCTGGGAACCGGCACCATCGAGGCCAGCAACGGCTGTTCGGACGTATGCGCGGAAGACGCCGAGGCAGGCGCGGGCGCCGCCTGGGCGATCGCCGTCACGCTGGCAGGTGTCTTGGCGCTGCTGCTCGATGAAGCGGGAGCGGCGGGCGGCGGAGCATCTTGTTGGGCGACCGGTGCGGCATCCAGAGGAGCCAAATGACTCATGTCGTGCGAAAGCGTGCCGCGCATGCCAAGCCACACTGTGGGCACCGCAATCACCAGGGTCAACACTACATAAGTGGCTGCCGTCGCATAGCGATCCAACAGATAGCGCGAATGCGAAATACCGCCGGTAACCACCAACGGAGGCTGGCTTGGCTTGAGCCGGGCGACAGCGGTATCGATCTCGGTGTCGTCGATGTCGAGATAGCGCGCGTACTTGCGGATGTAGCCGCTGAGATAAACCTGGTAATCGATGCCTTGATGCTCGTTGTTCTCGAGCTGGCGCAGCACCTTCACCGGCAAGCGCAGGGCGTGGCCACACGTTTCCAGATCCAGGCCGCGTGCTTCACGCACGGCGCGCAGACGCGAGCCAAAACCAGGTGCTTCTTGGAAGCGAAATTCAGCAGTGTTCTGATCCATGTTCACTGCGGTCGTGGCGGGTGCATCGGAGGGCGTAGCCTCCTGTCCCGCCGGATTGGACTGCTCGGAAATCATGGGCGTGCGGTTTGATTGAGGGCCTGGGCCTGTTCCGAATCCGGGAACTGACTTAATAGCCGTTTGCTGTAGTTCTGGGCTGCATCCGCATTACCCAGGCGAGATTCGATTTCATAGCCAAGCTTCAGCGAATCGGGGCTCGGTTGGCCCAGTGCTTCGAACCGCTGCAGGAAGGCGCTGGCGTGAAAGAAATCGTTGTTGAGGTAGAGCACGTCGGTGAGCTGTAGCAACGCGCTGGCGTTGCCCGGATTGCGCTGCACGGCCTGACGGAAGCTGGCTTCGGCACTCACGCGATCATTCAACTTCAGTTGGCAAACGCCTTGATTGGTCAGCGCGACGTCCGGCGTTTGGTAGAACGGATCTGCGACCGCCTTGGTGAAGTACGGCAGGGATTCTTGCGCCTTGCCTTCGTTGCAGAGGAATTGACCAAGGTTGTTGTTGGTGTCGCCCTTGTCCGGCTGCAGCTCCGTCGCTTTGCGGTAATGGATTTCCGCGTTGGGCATGTCGCCGATACGTTCGTAGATATACCCCATCACCGTCTGCGCCGGCACGTACGTGGGATCGTCGTTCACAGCGATCTTGATCTTATCGAGCGCACCCTGCAGGTTGCCGATCTCAATGTAGTGCTGCGCGAGGCGCGTGTGCACGTCAGCCGCGTTTTGGGCTTTCTGCGCCTTGGTTTCCGCGGGCAACTTGGGGTCCGGCGGTGGCGGCGGAGCAACTAGACCTCGGTGGCAACCGGCCAGCAGAACCATCACGCCGATGCCAAGCCAAAGACGATCACGCCGCATGAGCTGCACCCTCGTCCAAACGTTTGCGGAATTCGGCCTGGCGGCGCGTGCGATCCAGCACCTGCCCTTTCAGCTGGCCGCAGGCGGCATCGATATCGTCACCGCGGGTACGGCGCAGCATGGTCAGGATGTTCGCGTTGAGCAGCTGCGTCTGGAACGCGCGGATGACATCTGCATCAGAGCGCTCGAAGCGCGTACCTGGGAACGGATTGAACGGAATCAGATTGACCTTGCAGGTCGGCAGGCGACGCATCAGCTTGATCAACTGGCGCGCATGCTCTGGCTGATCGTTTACACCCTTCATGAGCGTGTATTCAAAGGTGATCGACGTGCGCGGCTTGCACGCGATCCAGCGCTGACAGGCAGCAATCAATTCGGCGATCGGATAACGCTTGTTGAGCGGCACCAATTCGGTGCGCAACTCATCGTTTGCCGCATGCAGCGACACGGCGAGCGAGACATCGATGGTTTCGGACAGCTTGTCGATCATCGGCACGAGGCCGGCGGTGGACAGCGTGACGCGCTTGGAAGCAAGGCCAAAACCGAGATCGTCGCGCATCAGGCTCATGGCCTTTACGACATTGTCGAAGTTCAGCAGCGGCTCGCCCATGCCCATCATCACCACGTTGGTGATGCGACGGTTCTGGTGCGTGATGTTGCCGAGATACTTCGCGGCCACCCACATCTGGCCGATGATTTCAGACGTAGCCAGATTACGGTTGAAGCCTTGGGTTGCCGTGGAGCAGAACTGGCAATTCAGTCCGCAGCCCACCTGTGAGGATACGCACAGCGTGCCGCGCGTGGGTTCGGGGATATACACCGCTTCCACCGCGTTGCCGCCATCCATGCCCAGCAGCCACTTGTGCGTGCCGTCGGCAGCGCCCTTGTCGAACATGGTTTTCGGCGGACCGATATAGCAGGACGCTTCGAGTTTTGCCCGAAGCGCCTTGCCCACGTCCGTCATGTTTTCGAAGTTGTCTTCCAGGTGGTGATACATCCACTTCATCACCTGCTCGGCGCGATACGGCTTCTCGCCGAGCTGCGCGAAGAAATCACGCAGCCCTTGGCGATCGAAGTCGAGCAGATTGACTTTTTCCACCTGGTTCACAGCATCACATCTCAGCGCGGGAAAACTTCGGTTGCGGCAAAGAAATAAGCAATTTCGACAGCTGCCGTTTCAGCAGCATCCGAACCGTGCACGGCATTCGCGTCGATCGAATCGGCGAAGTCGGCGCGAATGGTGCCCTTGTCGGCGTCCTTCGGATTGGTCGCACCCATTAGTTCGCGATTCTTGAGAATCGCGTTCTCGCCCTGCAGAACCTGGATCATGACTGGACCGGAGATCATGAACTCCACCAGCGCGTTGAAGAACGGACGCTCGCGATGCACTGCGTAAAAGCCTTCCGCTTCTTTACGCGAAAGATGCTTCATCTTTGCGGCAACGACCTTCAGGCCTGCCTTTTCAAAGCGAGCATAGATTTCACCGATCACATTCTTGACGACGGCATCGGGCTTGATAATGGAAAGGGTGCGCTCCAGCGCCATACGGTCTGCTCCGGGTATACGGATTATTTTTGTGGGCGGTCTGACTATGACGACTAGTCAGCGAATTTAGAACTAAATACGTCACGAAATGCGGATTTAGCTCACGAAAGTTTGACAGATTCTAGCCCATAAGCAACCCCGATCGGCCGCTGATCCAA